>JAWOAU010000085.1:0-11100 GCA_046498385.1 Thermoplasmata archaeon
ATCGAACCGTATTCACAGAGTTCATACCCAGTAATCCTATCGGTTTTTCCTCAACTACATAGAATACGTAATACGCTACCTTGCAGACAAAAACTATACCTCTCTGCCATCGGTGATTATCCAATCGCGCTCTGTGAGATATGTTTTCTCTCATCTGCCGGAACTCCGCTACCGTACTGTTAATTCTCGTCGTGGAAGGGCACCCGTGCTGCAGTTCAAGCTGCTACTAACCAATAAACAAGGAGTAGTAGTTGACAGTGTGACGCATGAGAACACAAAGGTCATGTCCGTTACGTTCCAGATATCCCGAGCACATGAGTTCCATTCTTTTTAGGATAGAATTAATTTTAATAACACCTTCACACATCTTTACTACTAATACACCCATCTTAGATTTGTTTCCAGTTGGTTTTTAGATTTTCTAATTCACTTATTCTTCCCTGGTGATCTTAGTCCTTCCCGGTCGTTTTCTTTCCCATTTGTCATCGCCTCTTGTTTGTTCACTCATCTCTTCGTCATCCACCGAGTCATTTTCGTCCAGTTGATCTTCTTCTAGGGACGGTGGTGATTTCAAAGATTTTCTTTTCAACATAAAGAGTATCAACGCCGATGCTACGGCTATAGCCAAGACCAACAGTCCTAGATTCATCGGGTCCAAGAATGACGAGTCATCATCTTCATCCGGTGGTATCTCGCCTTCACCCGTATCTACGGTGAAGTCAATCGACGCTATCCCCTCACGATCCTCTGTATCGACCACCTTTACATCCACCGTGTATTCTCCATCATGTAAATCCTCAAATGTATACTCTAAAACCATTCCGATGTCTTCCCATTGGTTACCGTTCAACCTTATCTCATAGTGACTTATAGGATATGTACCCTCCTCTGAAGTCCAGATAATAGAAACAGAGTCTGTGTTAAAAATAGATCCATCTTCAAAATCATTAATTTCAATACTAGGACCAATTATTTCTTCTTGGAAAACCGCCACAATTGTTTTGTCTTCATCCATGGTTACGTTAATCACTATACCGGTTTCATCAGTTCCCTGCCATTCTACGAATTCCCAACTATCGGATGGAACAGCTGTGAGTGTAACAACACTTCCTTCTTCGTACTTCTCAAGTTCGGGATCGATCACGACGTTACCTTCTCCTTCTGTACTGACTTCAAGATCAAATGTGGTTACCTCGCCTACAATTACAGCAATACTCTCGTCGCCAAGATTGACGTAGTATAATCCCACTTCTTCGAAAGTGTATGTTTCGTCAACAGTTGCAGTATCTCCTGGTCCAAGAGTCCAGGTGTTGAATATTTCGTCGGTAGTTCCCAATATTATAGTCCCTTCAGCATCGCCGATGTTCTCGATTTCAGCGGTTATATGGACGGTGAGGGGTTGATTACCTTCTGTTGGATCAATATCGAAACCTGTTATCTCGAATTCCGCTTCCGTTTCTTCGAAGTGTGCGGTTATGATTTTATTACTGTCCATATTCACAGTTATTTCCATGTCTGTACCGGCGGCGTCGCCTGTCCATTCAACGAACATCCACCCGGGAGAGGCCATAGCAGTTAATGTGATTTGAGTACCGTCTGGATATAAATCCAGGTTGGGATCGACGATCACCGTGCCTTCTCCTTCTATATCAATGATTACTTCGAACATATCTGTATCTTCCTCAAAATTTGCGGTGATCGTATAATCTTCGTCCATGATAATCGTCGTAGAGGCTGAGTAGATGTCATCTATCGTATCGACATCACCGGTCCATTCTACGAAGTGATAGCCAGTATCGGCTTCTGCTGCAATATTAACAATCGTTCCGTAGTCATATGTATAAGTTCCTTCACCGGGAGAAGTCACTTCTCCATCTGCAGTACTGCCTATCGTGAGATCGTATTCGTCGATTTCAAAATTTGCAGTTATACTGCAGTCGCCTTCCAGTTTGATAGTAGTTTTATTAGACTCAGTATCCTCTACAGTTTCAATATTTCCTGTCCATTCAACAAAATGGTAGTTTTCATCTGCTATCGCTTCTAATTCGATGACCTCCCCAGGATTCCACTTAAAGGTACCTTCTCCTGGGTGTGTCACCTCCCCATTTTGGGTTGAATTGATAGTCAATACCGGTGTGTCTCTCCAATCAAAATACGGATATCCATCGTTTATACGTTCATAGTCATCGATATCCCATATATCCTCCGTTCCAGTATCGTCATGTGGGTCATCGACGAAATCCCAAGGGATGTCCAATCCCTGAGTGATAGTGTTGGTAAAAGTATAGACATCTTTCATGTCCGTCATGTTTTTACCGGTTCCTCCATCACTTGTGGTCAAACCAGAGGTTTCGTTGTCCCAAAATGAATTCTCGATGCTTCCACCATCGTTCATACCGATGAGTCCACCTATGTCGGGACCGGTTCCGTTCACATATCCCGTTGAGTAAGAACTCCACACGGTTCCTTGATCGTTGTATCCCAATAGCCCACCGATATTATTATTGTCCTGACCATCTACATCACTTCTAGAGTAAGACCGATTCACGGTGCCGCGGTAGCCTATTCCCACTAGACCACCGACATTACCACCATTAGTTCCGTTCGAATACCCTTTTGAATATGAACCGCTGATCTTCCCGTAATAGGTCCTCCCAACTAGTCCGCCGATATCATACTCTCCATTAACGTTTCCATCAAAATAAGAGTTTTTGACGATACCGTCATCATTGTAACCTACAACTCCGCCGATTACTTCTGTTCCATTTACGTTCCCGGTAGCGGAGGAGTTCAAAATATCACCGACTTCATTAATACCTACGAGTCCACCTACATCATAATAGCCATCTACAACACCGTCGAAATGAGAACTCTCAACAGTACCAAAATCATTGTATCCCACCAATCCACCTACACTTCCTTTGGTGCCAGTGATGTTTCCAGTGGCAAAGGAATTGATCACGATTCCTTTCTCATTATAACCTACGAGAGCACCGACCCGATCTTCGCCAATAACAAAAGCATCGATAATCCCGACATCTGAGATATATCCTGTTGATACTCCGAAGAGACCTATATTATCTGTATTTGATCTGTTTATGTAGAGGTCTCTGATCTCGTAACCCTCTCCATCAAATGTCCCACTGAATGGGTCTGTATTATCACCGACCGGGGCCCAGCCATTTGCTGAATTGACGTATTCTTCATAACCGCCTGAGTTTTTATCCAAGTCGTTCATCAATGTATAGTCACCTTGTGGGTCGTATCTCATGTTGTACAGCTGCTCCCAATCGGTGATCTGGTAATCTACCGCTTCGAAGTTAGCTGTTACCGTCTTATCTCCAACCATGGTCAGATTGATCTTCCTGTTATCGGATTCTATATCGCCAGTCCATCCATCAAAATAATATCCCTGATCTGCGGTGGCTTCTATTACTATCTTTGCAAATTCAGAATATGCATGCTCCCCTTCTGAAGGTGCAGTAGAACCACCGTCTCCAACAATATTGATCGTCAGATTATATGTTTTCTCCGTTCTTTGTATGTACCATGTGGAGTCGTGCTCTTCATTTTCCCAGGAGAGATAGGGTCTATCGCGGGTCGTTGAGACCATCTCTATATCCCACCCTGCAGACTCAAAAGTGCTTATCGAATTGAATTCACTGTCGTTCAATGCCAGACTCCCTTCTCCATCTGCGGCACATCTAGGCATGTCTTCGTGGTAGAATGAAGCTGTTACTTCTCCTCTATTATCTCCAATCAAACCTCCTTTATCATATCCTGATCCGCTCACGTTACCATAAGCGTATGATTTAGACACCGTGACACCGTTATATCCAACCAATCCACCGATATCATAACCTGATCCGCTCACATTACCTGTCGCGTAAGAGTTCTCTATAAGTGCAGAGCCATGAACGTTACTTCCAACAAGACCACCGATATAATGGGTTCCGTTCACGTTACATGTTGCAAACGAGTTAGACACCTTGGATTCATACCTGTTTCGTCCTACGAGTCCGCCGACCCTATCGTTTCCACTGACATTTTCAGTTGCGTAGGAATTGTCGACAATGCCATATTGGTTGTAACCGACCAAACCACCTACATTTTCGTTTCCGATAACGTCAGATTCTGTATAGGAGTCGGATACACTGCCATCATTTTTTCCAATGAGTCCACCTACGCTAATACTCCCTATTACCTCTCCGTTTGCATACGAGCTGGACAGTGTCCCTCCGTTGTTATATCCAACAAAACTTCCTACATGATCATCTCCACTGATATGTGCATCGATTGATCCCGTGTATTTAATCTCACTGTTCGCTCCTGTTAATGCAAACAATCCGACATAGCTGGTGATAGGTCGGTTGATATAAAGTCTATTGATCGTATGATTACGCCCATTCAAGCTGCCGGTGAAAGGACTATCAACGTCACCTATCGGTTCGAACCCCTCTCCATCGTTCCATCCGATGGTTGCACTTGCATCTATGTCGTTTGCAAGTGCATAGTGTGCCGCAAGATCTGCACTCATGTTCTGTAGATCGTCAACGTCGTAGATCATGATGGGGTCCTGTAGTGTACCACTATCTATCGAAGAAAAGATGTCCATTGTTTTTTCATCATCAACCACTTCTTGCCGTAAATCATGACCTCCGACTAAAAAGGAAACGCTTCCAAGCACCATCATCATTGCCACGCTGAATACTGCCATCTCATTTCTCATTTTTTCACTCCGTGAACCTAGACACAATGTCTCCTGTAGCTACAATGGCATTGTATATATATGTTCCCCAAATCCATAATATATTATATCTTTAAAATAAACGCAAAACTCGAACTGTTATCGCTGTATTACCACTTATGAAGTATTTCGAAGTTGTGTAAGTCCCCTTTATATCTCAATTAACTCACCTCCCGTATGGTCTCAACCAATAGGCTATCCTCCCACTCCGTGGCCCGGAACCGGTACCTCTTACCCTCCCGGAGCGTGGGAAGCTCCGCCTTCTTCCAGGAGACGAATTTTATCTTGCCTCCGGGGTCACCCAGGAGACCCACCTGTTCTATTGAATCGCTGTTGGGCTCCCATAGCTGAAGCACCTTGACCCTCAAGGTGATCCACTTGCCATCCTCGTCTATGTCCGATATGCTTACCTCGGGCAGTGTCATCTCGTATCCCTTCGCAGGGTTCATA
The DNA here is from genome assembly GCA_046498385.1 of Thermoplasmata archaeon. GTDB lineage: Archaea > Thermoplasmatota > Thermoplasmata > Halarchaeoplasmatales > Halarchaeoplasmataceae > Halarchaeoplasma. The sequence goes on from JAWOAU010000085.1 coordinate 5,198, forward strand.
AGAGATACAGCATATAATAACTTTCGCGGGCGAGATTTTCCTGAAATGTTGTTGTTACTGCAATGTTTTGCGGAAATATGTTGTTGTTACTGCAATGTTCCAAAAAATATTAATGCTATGACAGCCATAAGCAATCATGGAAAAAAGTGATCTTATAGAGGAACTGCGGCTCCAGAACCCATGGTGGACGGGTGGAGAGCCACCCATACCGGAAGATGTTGTGGAAAGAGATATACTCCACGATTTCCTCTCAGAGATAAGAAAAAAAACCATCACCGGCCTGATAGGCCTCAGGAGGACGGGAAAGACCACTCTTTTAAGGATGCTGATCAAGGATCTGCTGAAAGAAAACGATGGAAAGAGGATCTGCTATTTTTCTTTTGATCTCGGCCAGGACGTGGATATAAGAACATTGGTAAAAGTGTACTCGGAGGAGATCATCAAAGAACCCTACGGTACCTACCATGATCGGATATACTTCTTTTTCGATGAGATACAAAAACTGGACCGGTGGGGAGACCTTTTGAAGAGTATTCAAGACAGGGACATGAACATAAAATTTTTTGTTACGGGTTCGTCTTCCATGAACATAACCAAGGGAGCTGGGGAAAGTTTGGTGGGTAGGATCAAAATCCGTAGACTGAACCCGTTCTCTTTCAGGGAGTATCTAAGATACGTTGGAGAAAAGACAACCGATGTAAACCTTCTAGACCTCCATTATCCCAAGGATGCACCCACTTACCGGATCAGATTCAATGAGTATATGGAGAGAGGCGGTTTCCCGGAACTCTACGATTCATGGTCCAAGGAGGACCTCAAAGAGATACTGGACCTCATCTTCTTCAGGGACATCGTTGATATGTTCACTGTGAAAAGGACAGACGTATTGAAGGGATTATTCATAAGGATAGCAGAGAGATCGGGACAAAGGATCAATTATGCAAATCTTGCCAATGACCTTAACACCCAATACCGCACCATAAAGGATTATCTGCAGTATCTGGAGGACTCCTTTTTGGTATCAAAGAGCATGCCCGTCGAAGAGGATCACATAAAGGCATCCAGAAAAAATCCCAAGATGTACGCCTCGGACCATTCTTTCACATGTCTTTGGGGAACCGAAAAAGGGCATGTGGCGGAAACCGTGGCGTTCAACCATCTCAATACCTTCGAACACCCCTGTTTCAACAGTGAACCGGAGGTAGATCTGGTGTTGCCAGATAGGAAAATAGCCCTGGAGATAAAGTACAGGACCAAGGTGGACAAAAAGGATGCAGTAAACCTGCTGGGTATGCCAAAAGATTATAGAACCATATTGGTCACGGAGGAAACCTACGATCGATGGATCATTGACGATAGGGAGATAGAAGTCATACCGCTGTGGCTGTTGACCTTGTGCGACCTAAGTTGACCCTGTATCCTTTCGGTCCGGAAGCCGCCACAATACCGAGTGGAGTTGTTATCCCTCAAACTCGTTCATGGATCTGCCCGGGGGATTAAAAAGTGGAGAAAGAAGCGTATAACTATTTATCGTCAGGCTGCATCTGTGATATCATGAAGGTGAAAGATATCATGGAAAAGATCGACCAGAGCGATATCCCCGCCCTGATAGCGGCTCTGGAGGAGAAAGCAACCAGTACACTGAAAGAGAGTTTTCCAAACGGCTTCTTTGCCATAACCCAGAACCAATACTTTGAAAAGAAAGGTGGCCGGGAGTCCCTGCATGATACGGGGGTGTTCAAGGCTGTCGTTAGGGATAAGAAGATCGATATCCCGGAGGTGGAGATGGACACCCTGGAACTATCGGAGGGCGATGTGGTCATGTGCATGATACGTAAGTTGCAGAAAGAGTGAACGGATACTCAATACTTCACCGTCCACGTCACTTCGTATCCCGCTCCGTTGTAGAGCCAGTATCCCTGGCCGGGTGTAAATGTGAAGTTCGTTGCATCATGATCATAGGCGATGTTGTAGTCCTCCGATGCCATGTAATAGCCCACTACGGATATCTCTGCCGGAAGTCCGTGATTCCCCGGGGAACCGCCTGGTAGCCCCACCATGTTCCAGCCCGGGTGCAATGTGATATCCGTTAACCCGGTGGGCAAACCCCTCAGGGCGATACTGGTATCCTCGGTCACCCGTATCCACAGACCCATGGTATGGTCCCACTCATGGAGATTGTTGAAGTGGTCCGACCTCTCGGGAACGTGGGAGTACCACCTGCCCGTTCGGCTGTCGTAATGGCTCACCCGGTCGTAGCTGCCCTCCATGTCCGAGAGCATGCTCGAAAGGGATGTATCCTCCAGCATGAGATTGTGGGACACGAAATTCCAGCCCCCGTTGTCCTGTGTTGACGTGAGCTCCAGGGTGAAAACAGTCTCCTCCAGTATCTCCAGTAGTATGACGTCGTCGGGTTCCATCTCCAGGGATACGGTGACCGGCAGTTCCGTATCCCAAAGCAGTACCTCCCTGTGACCGTTCCTGGTGATCACCACGGAGTAGTTGTCACCCTGGAGATCATAGGACGGTAGCTCCATATCGAAGGACCTGCTCTCCTGGTCCCAGTTGATCAGCACATGCCCGATCTCACCGTCACTGTTCATCCAGGCACTGTTGAGCACCGAGGGTTCGTGGAAGGGGCTGCCCATGGTACTGTTGGAGTGAAAGTACCATTCCACTGATACATCTTCCACGTCTATCTCCGGCGGTCTCAGTGGTCTTCCCTTCCTCAGGTATTCGTAGGCGTAACCCGAGGATGCCCTCACCGTATGATTGTATAGCGAGATCACATCCGGTCTCAGATTATCCCTCCAGTCCGCACTTCCCGATATAACCATACCGTCGATGTAAGCCCTTGCCAGGGACCGTCTCATCTGGGGGATGAACGCTTCATGGTAATCCATGTTCATGGGGATGGGCTCGCCGAAGGGTGTTATGTACTCGTGGTACACGTGGGCGAAGAATGGAACGAAGAGTGCATCGTCGCCGTATTTCTCCACAAAAACGGGATATATCATCCATTCAGGTGAATTGTGCCTGCTCACGTAGGTATCCATGTAGGGGATGTAGAACTCGCTGGCCTGCTCCATCGATATTATCAGATCGGGATTTACCGCTCTGCCCTGGGTTCTAGCCTCGGTGAGTATGGATACGTATGCCGCCGGTATCTCCTTGCTGTAACCTACCGGATGGCCGTGGGATGCGTTGTAGCACGGATAGATGGAGCCTATGGGAAATTCATCTATCTGCACCACGTCCACACCCAGATCCACTATGGAGAGAAGGTTGTCAACAACGGTATCCTGCCAGAATTCCGTCATGGGGTCCATCCTGGCACTGGTCCATCCGATGGTGATGTACCCCTGGTCTATGGTGACCTCGCCGAATTCATTGATGGCTGCCCATGGTTTCCCGGTGGAGTTGAAATAATCCCAGTTCTCGTATCCTATATCGTCCCTGGTAATCCTCCATACCGTTCCCGACATGTACACGAAAGCATGGTTATCCTGTTCCCTGATATCGTCGGTGGCGTTCTTGAACTCCTCCTCGCCGGCAGCAGGTGGAAAATAATTAGGACCGATCCACGCACCTTCACCTTCCCAGGCGAATATGAGATGTGTGGTGCTTACACCGGTGAGCTCGGAGAATTCTTCGGTAATATCAACTATATCCTCCAAGGGTCTGTGGACAACGCCACCGTCCTGGTTGGGTGACGATATCACGGATGATCTGGAGAACCATTCAGGTGTATCCTTTCCCTGGGATATCTTCCCGCCTGAAACAAAGGGGGTGGTCTCCGCCCATTCCCTGTATATATCCGCGGCATCCATCCAGTCCCCATGAAAGGTTCCGAGAAGGCAGTTGTAATCCAGAACGGGTTCGTTTCCAGTGTATTCGGGGAATAGATGCTGAATGTACGCTGAAAAATGTTTTTCACCGCCCCATTCCATCCAGTCCAGTATTAGCCGTTTCGGGTGCCCCTCCGTATCATCGGCGGCCATGTACAGACCTGCCTCGTTGGGGTCGTAGTGGGCCATGATCTGCATGGAAGCGGTTGAAGGATAGATCTCGGTCAGTCGGAAATCGTCGTGATACGACAATGGATTTTTCAGTACAAAGCCGTCTCCCAGGGGATAGAATATCTCGTCGCCTTCCGAACTGTCGCCTATACTTCCAAGCCCCCATATCACGGGATAATAGAAAGTTCTTACGATAAAATCCTCGTTGTTCTCCACGGCAAAGCCAAACTCCGCCATCCGGGCCTCGCCGCCCAGGGAGATGGTCGCCGTGGCGCCGAGGTCATTTCCCCTGAACCTCTGGTATTCGATGGTGATGGTGGAAGCCTGGTCTGTTGTCTCGTGGGAATAAATGATGTTCTCGGCGTCCCACTGGAGCACCGCATCGAAGTGGCTTCCGTTCCAGTAGTGCATTATCAGTAATATTGGTGGTGGTGCCTTGTTTCCCCTAAGATCTATGCCCGTGGTCTTGTCGATTATCCTGTCGATACCCCCTCCTGAGTACTTGGCCAGGGCGATCTCCACATGGTCGTTACCGATTATGATCTCATCATCGTTCTCTATGATGTAGGACGCTCTGGAATCTACCTGTGTAAGTGTCTCCTCTAGCCCTACACCGGAATACCCCACACTTATGATCAAACTCATCATTACCAATACCGATAAAAATGCATATTTCATATCAGAGCCTCCTTGTTCATGAGTTACGAAGGATTGCATGGGATATATTATTTGCGTTTATTTATCCACATCTGCCTATCCATCCCCCATGTCATAGTACACGGATTTCCCGTAATTCGTCAGCTTTACCAAGCCACCGTAGTAAACCACTTCCTATTGCCGCAATTGGAGAAATCGGGATCTTGCGATTGCGTATTTATTATATATGATATCGTTGGCATTCTCACACATTGTTTCTCGTAACCTCCTTTCCGATTGACCGCTTGGGGGAAACACTTATTGATTTCAAGGGAGATCAGCATCAAGGTGGCAGATGATGAAACTAGAACCGTACATTTGTATCTTGGTGACCCAAACTCTACTGTTTACCCCATAGTGTAGTTTGATTTTCCTAAAAGGAGTGCCTATAGAACATTGAGTAGCACCGTAATTTATAAATACTTTACACCATATGGTTGCACCATATGGTAAAAAATATTCCCACTCAAGTAGAAGAAACATTCAACCGTCTGAAAGAGAAGGAAGAAGGTTACCTTCAGCTCCGCAATATTAGTGATAGGTGGTATGTACAGCAGGCAACTAGTGTTTGGGACAAAGTGGAGAAAAGACCCAAGAAGATCACAACTCACCTTGGGACTATAATGGAGAACGGTGAATTCAAGCCAAAAACCCCTCGGTACAAGCTTCCTATTACGGATAGAGAAATTTTCGAATACGCTAATGGCCGTCTCGCCTACCACTTCCTCAAGGATGTTCACAAGATGTTGGACCGGTGCTCGTTTATACCGTATTCATCGCGTTCTGGGCTTCGATCACCACGCTCGTGATCGTCAATGCCCTGGCGCCTGCACCGATCACTGATGACGAGCGCACGGTTGCCCGGCATGGTGAGGCTGCCTCCCTCAGGCATGGAGTCGCGGGCGTTGACCACGAGGTTCATGATCACCTGTTCGATCTGCCCCTTGTCGACCATAACCTTGCCAAGCTCCGAGGCCGGGACGTATCTGGCCTCGATATCCTCCCGCAGTATGCGCTGCAGCAGATTGTTCATTCCGTGGCCAATCCCAACCCTGAGATAACCTATGAGGATGCAATGTCAACAAGGGATGACCTTATTTTTGCTACAGGAAGGTCTGATTATCCCAACCAGGTAAATAATGTACTTGGCTTCCCCTTCATTTTCCGTGGAGCTCTTGATGTTATGGC
>JAWOAU010000076.1:0-12009 GCA_046498385.1 Thermoplasmata archaeon
ACAGAAGGTATATATTCAGCGATCAAACGAATGTTCGGAGAACAATTACATGGAAAAACCGAAATCGGAATGATGCAAGAAGTCAAAATGAAGTTTTGGACGTACAAAACGATAAAGCAATATGGCGAGGCGTAGCAAAAAACTAGAGAATAGAGTCACTTAGGCGAGAGTTATGCAACACAGCATAAAAAATTACTAAAAAATCACGACGTGTATATTTCAACGGCCGCCGCAGATGGAGATAATATATTCAGCAGAGCTATGCCTGACGACTCCGATTTGTTAAGGATTGGGGCACCACCCAAAGTGCTGATGGTTTCTCTTTCAGATGCGAATGGTGTTTCCATAAGCGAGGAACACCGCGACAAATCAAGCATGGACCCGGATGTTTTATCTGGATTATCCAGTGCGGTCAATAATTTAGTTAAGGATTCCGTTAAAGAATTGAGAGGTGAAGAGGAAAGGGAAGGATTGGATGTAATGTCCTATCGGGACGACAAACTTGGTAGCTTTACTATCCGTATACGAAAAGGTTCAACCTGCGTGCTTGTAGTTTCATATAAGGGAGACCCGTCCGTAGATATAGAGAATGATATATCCCGTACGATACGGTGGATAGAAGACAACTACAAAGATGAAATAGTAAATTGGTCCAGAGATGTCAATGAAAAATTCATTGATAACATATCGAAAAAGATACGTGATACATTCCTCGATTCTGGAAAGTACGACGGTAAATATGATATGGATAGCATGATGGAATGTAAGGAGGAGATCAAGGAAAGACTAGTAGAAAAGATACAAAACAACACTGCAACGGCCTTTTTATTCGATGACGTAGAGTGCATTGACCCATTATCCCTTGAACTTTTGGATCATATTTTACACAATACTAGTGCTGTCATAGTGTGCCAGTACAACACTGATGTTTTAGAAGGAGGAATCTCTAACGAGAACCTCGATACCCTTATTAGCGAATTTCAAGAACAGGGTCGTTGTACACACATATCTATAAGATCTGATGTGGATATAGAAACGGTTATACGTTCAAAGCTTGCAAGTGTAGATCAAAAATCACTCAGATTGATTAAATATGCCGCAGTGGCAGATACATTTGACAAAAAAATACTAGCTCGGGCTATGAAAAGTACGGACATAGACATTGGCGACCTATTAGTAAAACTTAGGCATGCAGGTATAGTAAAAAACAATAGTTTTGCCAACCCAAGGCTGAGGGAACGGGCTTTGGAAAAGCTTGAGGGAAAAGAAAAGAGGCAGATAGAGATACACGTAGTTTCCTCGCTTGCTAAGACCGGAGCCCCTCAGTATTCAGTAAGAATAGCCGAACTCCTGCTGCCTTATGCTAAAAATCACGAGTTGATACGCAAGAAAGCCATTGAGTTTTCCATAGACGCAGGCGATTTATTACTAAGAAATTTCGATACGGAAAGGGCGTTGGAATTCTACAACAATGCGATAGCCCTGGATCACGATGAAGAACGTAAGCAGAAGATACTGGAAAAGATCTTGATTCTGGAAAGCCTTACCTGGCGGTGAGTTAACTTGATTTCATATCTTCCTCTAAGAGTAATTTATTCCTTCTAGTGTTCTCCCTGGAAGGATCAATGGCTAGGGCCTTGTTGTAACATGCAAGGGCTTCTTCAAACAAACCTGCCTCCTTTAGGGCTACACCCTTGTTACTCAAAAGTCCCGCATCATTTGGTCGTGCAGAGAGCCCCTTGTCGTAACTTTCAATCGCCTCCTCCAACTTGCCCATGCCTTTTAGAGCTATTCCCAGGTTATTCCATACTGTAGAATCATAAGGATTGATCTCTGCCGCTTTCCTATAGGATTCAACCGCTCCGTGCATATTTCCCATCTTTCTTAAAGCCAATCCTTTGTTTATCAGGCAGTCGATGTCTTGGGGATTTATACTCAATAAACGGTCGTATGCATTTATTGCTTCTGTCAATCGCCCTGACATCTGTAAGCAAACCGCCATATTGAAAAGTGCCTTGGTGTTATTTGGGTCTAATACGACCACCTTCTCATATGCTTCTATAGCGGCGGCGTAGTCTCTTTTTTTCATGCATGAATTTGCATTTGCTAGCAGCTCGTCTATATTACCTTCCTCTTCCTTTTGTACCGGCTTTTCTTTTTTTACAACTTTTGGTTCCACATGACTCACTGTCGGTTCTACAGCAGGTTTTTCAGGAGCCTTTTTTTCTAGGAATTCATCAGGTGAACCAGATATATCAAAATCCTTTGAAAAAGTTGCCACCGTTTCTTTATCAAAGGCCACAGGGCTCACCGAAACTAGTACGGTTGATTCGTTAACTGAAGCTAGGTCGTTTATGCGCTTAAAGAATTTTTTTACGTTTTTGAAGTCATTCTCCAACAACAAATATTCGCAACCTTCTATGAAAACTACACTTTCGGGGTTTTCGCTTAAAAAATTCATAACGCCTCTGGAAAGCTCGAAATCTAATCTTTCGGGACGAACCGTATCATCTCCGCCTTCCGAATCGGTCAACCACACTATAGCCGCATTCTCTAGGTCATACATCTTTTTTAGCTTTTTAGGATAAATGGTTGTTATGCAAAGTATAGGGTGATCTTTGCTTAATTTTTCTAGTAACTTAAAACCACCATCTGGCCGTTCTTCATATAGTAGATAATTGAGTCCTAATTTCAAGTCAATACACCTTTTTTAAGATATGGTCTACCATTGAAAAGGAAGTAAATAAAAATAACGGATAAGAACGGAAACTATATATCTTGACAAGTCAATTGAATAATGTTGACAAAAAATCAAGATCGGGGCAAAAGTCCTAATTGGTTAGCTAAACTCGTAAAAGGAACTCATAGCGAAGAAACAAACTCAACTGTATCACTTCAGAAGAGAAAGGAATTTCTTGATGATAAGGAGATTGAGCTAAAAAACAGGCAGAAGAAAATAATCGAACAGGAAAACCTTTTGGAAGAGCGTTTCTCCGTGATTAATGAAAGTGAAAAGGAATTGAAAGAAAGGGAGGAGTCACTGGAGAAGAAGAGTAGTGAATTGAAAAGTTTTGAGTCCCAATTGGATGAACGACAAACCCGTCTTGAAGAACTTGAGTCCGAAGCTCTCGAAGTCAAGGCCAATAGTGTGCAGGAGATGGATCGGGCCAACAAATTAAAGGAACGTTTGCAGCTCTTGAAGACGGAGATGGATAAACGTGAGAAGGCGCTAGATCAAAGGGTGGAGAGTATCATCAGAAATGAGGGTGAACAAAAACGTAAGAAACAGCTTTTAGAAGAAAAAGAAAAAGCACTTGAAAAAAGAGAACAAGGTTTAGATAAACTGAGAGAATCTCTCAAAGCGAGACGTGATGAATTGGCGGATGTGGAAACCACTTTGGAAGAACGTCTAGCTAGCACTAAAGAATGGGATGCGGAACTAAAGCGGCGTGAAGAGGAACTTGATAAGGAGTACTCAATTCTTGAAAAAAAGTCCAACGAATTACGGCAGGAGATAGAACAAAGGGAGGCAAGGCTAGAGGAGATGCAGAAGACGATCGATATTCGGAGTGACGAACTCATGAATCGGGAAATGGAGCTAAAAAAAACTAAAGCCTTGTACGATGCTAAGATAGATGAATTAGATGATAAGAGAGCTCATCTACAGGAGATGATAGACGCGATTACCTCCCGAAAAGATGAGCTTGATAGGGTTGAACTCAGCATGATAAGAAAGGAAAAGGAGCTTTACGATCAGTTCAACGGTTGAGATAAATCAATGCGTATTCAATATCCTCTCTAGAAATCCACCGTCGATCATTAAATGCAGCCTCGGCATGTGCATATCGTGATACACATTCAAAAGGCCTTTTAATATCATCCTTACCAAATATACGGCACAACTCTTCGCGCAGTTCCTCACTTAACATCTCGGCCATATTTACTCGACCTAGTATCTCTCTCGCGTTCAATATGTCTGATATTAGTTTGTCTTCCGATTTTTGAAATCTTTCGTGAAAGGCGCTTTCACCGTAATTATAGTCTCTTTCTCTCTTGACCATCTCTATGCGATGCTCAATATCATCTAGGGGTTGGATATCTATGAGGAAATTTATTTTATCATCGTTGATAAATGCATCCGCTTTACCATTGTGAATCAGTATCAGGGATTTATCTTTTATCTCTTTTTCCCGCCAAAGCCGCAGTATTCTATCTACCTCTATAGCATCGTATTCCTCCCAAGAAGGCACAATGATGTAATTGATATCATACTTGATTAGCTCCTCGAACCTGTCTATCACGTTTTTCTCGTCATATCTTTTAAGAAAAATATATGAAACATCTTCATGCGGTGATAGGGAGCCCGCCGTGTGGCACATAGTTCTCACGAATCGTTCTTTCAATGTGTGCCTTTGTCCGCTTATAAGTACGACACCCATTCTTGGCTCTACAATACACAAGGTAAGAAATCTCTTTAACTCTGGGTGCCCTAACATGGCAGTAAATGGAAAGTATCTATCTTTATTTTTCAAAGGTACATCTCCTATATAATCTCAAAGGTTAGTTCCTTTTCTTAACAATATAGGTGCTAGATTATGGATGCTTTGATCTATTGTTTCATCGGTCATCGCGTTTCCGTTCCAAACTGATATCACTCTAGACAGCTTTTCTATCTTTGCTTCAGCATCAAATCGGCCGATTTTCAATTCTAGACAAGCTCTAACTATATAATCGAGAAGTTCGTCTTGTACATGGGTTTCGGTTAAGCGGTCCTTAACCCGTTCTACACGCTCGGTCAATCTAGCTAAAATGTTTTCCGAATTATCGTTGGTTAATATCGAAGGTAATATATCTTCGTAGGATTCTTTTTTGATGATATGTCCAAGGGATTGGTCAATTAGTTTATTCATCATCCTAGAATCCTTAAATGCAATGACCGAGAGATCTATCTTAAAGCTTTGGGAATATTCTTGATTCCGGATTTTGAACGTACCATTTTTCAAGAGGTCTTTCATAAATTCGATAACATCGTCATCCATCTCTTGTATTGACTCTATAACGAGTAATCCCCGATTTGCTCTAAGAAGAGTATCTGACGTTAGTATATATTTGACAAATAGATCACCTCTCAACTCCTCAAGAGATTCGTTACCTTTGATACGAACTATAGGCAATGGAATCTCTTCCGTTTCTATCTCTTCAACTTTACCTCTCAACTTACATTCCGGACAAGGGTCCATACTCAGGGGATCGCAGTTTGATATACATCCCCTATTTACTTTAATGGTAAGGGGAAGTTTTGAAAGTAAATCTATAGCCTCGTCAAAATCATTTTTCGTATACCCTTCTACAAGAGTTAGGCGTAGGTCCTCTCTTGCCGATAACACCATTGCAAGTTTGCTGAAAAGATACTGACTTGAATTATTCTCTTTTTTCTCTAGATTTATCCCTGTAAATTCAACCGTATCTTCGAGGTCATCTAGGTCCACTTTGTTTTTGCCCTTTAACAGTGCAAATGTATTCATCAATTTGATTACCCGATATGATTTCTCGGTTCCAAGAGAGCTATACACTGTATTGGATATGTAGTCCGGCACTTCCAAAGACATATCGCCGGTGATAAATCTATTTAACATATCGATCTTTTGTTTTCTGTCCTCCTCCATCTTTTCGATGAATTTTTCCGGATCGATTTTCATCTCCTTTTCCGCCTTCACCTTCCACAATTTATTATAGACATTCCTATCCCATGACAGAACATCGTACTTTTTCGGGAGATCTACGTAGTCCTCTTCCATACACAATAAAACTCCCCTAGGTTTGAAGGGATATGATTCAGTATATTCTTCGTTGGACACTTCGCATTTTTTCATATCCAGGCATCCTTCGAGCAAATTGGAAAATTTATCATAGGTCCTTTCATTTTCAACGAACAACAAACCACCGTTAGCCTTCATCAGTGTACCGGGGTTAACTACGTATCTCACGAACAATTCTCCAAGTAGGTCACTAGTTCGCTGATGCTCAGAAATCCAACCGATGCCTACAGGTCGTATCATTTTTTTGATATTCCCTTCCGCTCTCAAACTACATTCGCGGCAGAGAGGGACAAAAATATCATTTGACCAACAACCGTAATGACAGTCCTCGTTAACCTTGGTATATACAGGATGTTTTTCTAGGATATCCCTAACCTTCATTATTGCATCACTGCTATAGCCAAGAAATGCGGAATGTGTTGTCTTGTTCTGTGCCAATGTGAGAAGTGCTCTGTGGAATATGTCCTCTACCTCCATCTCTTTATCAAGGTCTAAAGAGAATCTTTCCCCTCCTTCACCGATGGAGATATATTTACCTTTAGTTTTCCAAACCATATCTTTGCACATATGGGATTCTTCACCGACTTGGATTATCAATGGAGTTATATTGTTATAATTCATCTCTGAAGATAGCTTATCGAATTCATCATGGACATTACCTCCTACGGATATAGGTACATTAGCGCCTCCATCCGTTATCACTATCATTATTGGTACCATCCACGGCTCTTTTCTCATTAGATCTTCCAGCAAATGCAGGCCAGTCCTGATTCCAGAAGGGAGGGGAGTTGTTCCTCCAAAACTTATGGAGTCTACCAGTGTCCTCCCTTTCTCTATGTTAGAGGTGAATGGTAAAAGGTACTCAGCTTGTTCACCCCCTGCTGTAATAATTGCTATCCTATCTCTTTTTTGGTAAGTATCCAGAAATATCTCCTTTAGACACTTCTTTGCAATTCTCAGCTTATTTCCCTCTATCATGGAACTGCTAGTATCCAAAACAATCAGTGTATGGGTGGATATCTTTTTTCGCTTTATCTTTATTCTATAATCTTTTTTAGATATTCTAAGAGATCCATCGGTGGAGTGGGATATTGCCGATAGTATTGTCGGGATAAGGGCTATATCTCCGCTATCTTCGGACGTAGGTGTCTTGTATCTTATGTATTTACCCTGCCCTTCTGTTGTCAAAAGATCCGTCCTTTTTCCAGACGGGAGGTCGCAGGAATATATCTGTCTTCTTCTTTTTTTGGCAAGAGAATCAAGTACCTCGGTGATATCCTTTTTCGCAGTGATGTTTATTTTTTGCCCCCTCCCTTTCTATTCCTCAATGATAGGAGAAGTAGTGCTTTCATCACCTTTTGAAGATATTCGGGTTCTCCATCCGTTCGACTCCAGTTTTTAAGGGTCTCTCCGTCGACCTTTTCTATAAGATTTATCGAGTTGACAAGAACCTTCTTTCCATATTCTGACAATTCACCCGAAACTGTAGCTGCAAGCAAAAGAGTTTTTCCTCGAGTCAGAAAAATGTCGGTACCGTCGGATGATTCCACCTTCATTACCAACCTTGGTCTCAATTTATTCTCGCTTCTAACAAAATTACGTATATCGTTTACTATATTTCTTGAACCGGTGGTACCTCTATCCGGGGTATATTTGTGCTTGTACCATTTGATCAGTTGCATATTTTTTGGACCGTGAAATAGATATATGTCATCGATTGCCATCGTCTTGGATGGCATTTTTTTGACGTCTTGTTTCACCTTGACAGTTTCTCGCTGTGTCTTATCGTTGGCTTCTTTAATCAATTCCGACACAAAAAAGTTCTCCTGGTATTCCCTTTTTATATCTTCGACTTCGTTTTGTACCGCAGCTATGTCCATTGTTTCGTTGAGGTGTTTGATCAATCTATTGATCCGGTCTTCAAGTTGGGGTGTCTTCATGTCTTCTAGTTCATACTTTATGTTGCGAACATCTATTTTATTCATTAGCTCTTTAAAGCCTTCTTCCCATTCGTTTATTTTCTCTAAATCGTAGGTCATATCTAGTAGGCCTTTTGCTTCTTTGACGACTTCGGCGACATTTATATTCATCAAGGTTTTACGAAGTTCCCTGGATAGTTCAACGCCCTCAATATATTTTTCGATCACCTTTTTAGGATTTTTTGACTTTGCTAGTTCTTTCTCAACAGGTGCTACATTATATCCTTCCGCTCTCCACTCCAGGATGTGTGATTCGTATTCGTCTTCAACGTTTTCGTTCTTCTTAACTTCCGTAGTATCAAAATCTTCGAAATACTCAAAAATATTTCCTATTACCCTGGCATTGAGACCTAGACCTTCAAGCTCCTTTTTTTCCATCTCAGACAGCTCACCCAAGGACTCTATGCCTGATTCCACGAGCTTTTTAGCCCGTACCTCGCCAATGCCTTTGATCCTCTGCAACTCTTCAAATGCATTCATGAAATCACCTCTTAAGTACTTCGAATTTGCCGTTGTCAAATATCAGGGGCATAAACCCTCTCTTATGATTTGTCTGCCTCATTTTTACAACTTTGAGGTAGATGTTTGTTCCCGTATCCATTTCCTCGGCCTTCAGGTGAAGTATTCCGTCTGAGAGAAAATCCTCAACACCATATATGCCGTAGACATCCTTGCCCTTTGGTATCTCAGAGATAAGGAAGGTTGTGAGGCCCGTATCTCGCAGTCCTTCGAAGAAATAGAACAGATCCTTTCTTGGGTTGTCGAATTCGTTAACGGCGTATAGCGCCGCCAGTGAATCGAATGCAAGTACTTTACACCCAAAGGCATCCTTGTATTTTTTAATGACCTTCAGTATGGATTCGAGCCAATTTATTTTTTCCTCTTTGCCCGCCTTTCCGGTATCTTTTCTCACCTTTGCCAGGTCGATAATCACAGGATTTGCCATTCCTTGCAATGGCATACCCATTCGCTGAACATGTGTGATTATGCTTCCCTTGCTTTGTTCTAGCGATATATACATACCTTTTTTGTTGTGTTTTTTATACGCGTTGTAAAGAATACTAAATGAAATAGAGGTCTTCATCGATCCGCTATTTCCTGCAACGAGGACGATGAATCCACTGGGAACTCCTCCCTCCATTTTTTCATCTAGTCCTATTATTTCGGTAGGCACCCTATCTATTGTGCTAGATTTTGGAACACTTTTTTTAATATCTTTCTCTTTACTCTTCTTATTTGCATTTTTCGGACTCCATGCCAAGTTAATACACCACAAAAGAGAATGTGTTGGGGGTATTTTGAGTTTACGGTAATTTGAGCCTGTCAAAAGTTTAGTCCTAAAAGTTTCGTTTTGCACTATATTAGGAAGTGATCGAATATCACTAAGAATCTGACAGGCTCGTAATTTTCTATAGGTTCTGAGCTAGAGAGCCCCACGGTTCCACCGTGGGGGTGGATGTCACATAACATACATCCGTTTAGCGTTTCAATACTGTCCTTTCAATTTAATACTCGTCATACATCAACGTACTCGATTAGAACAACAGCTTCGCCTTCCACCACCGTCTCATCGTCTTGATTTATACAATCCGTTCTCAGGGTCACGATGGGTTTCTTTTCGTGTATATCTAGTACCTCCGCCACCGCGGTGATGGTATCGCCTATGTAAACCGGTTTCTTGAATTTTAGATTCTGCTCCATGTAGATGGTACCAACACCGGGAAGCACGGTCCCAAGTACAGTGGATATGTACCCGGTCACCAGCATGCCATGGGCGATACGTTTTTTGAAACGGCCGTTGGCTGCATAAGTATCGTCAAAATGATAGGGGTTCGTGTCCCCCGTGGCACCGGCGAATAATCTTAGATCCGCATCGGTAACTGTTCTCCTATATGTACCCACATCCCCGATCTCCAACAAGTTCCATGTGTGGGGTGCGTCCAGTTCTGATCGTCGCTTATCCGGTATCCTTATGGCTGGCCGGTGGTTCACTATCTCTACATTCGTCATATCCTATTCACCGGTTGCGAATGGACAGAATGCAATATAAGCTTGTTCGTTTGACGGGTTTATGCAATCACAGGGTGACCCATAATGAAATAATAAGGACAAGGCTTATATGTTTTTACACTATCTCCTAATACAGGTATAATTATGAAATCTTCAAATCTAAGGAGTATGAAGGATATGTTAATAAGCAGAAAGTTTTTTACGTTTTTCGTACTGTTACTTCTGCTTTTTTCGACATTTTCTACCATATCTATGTCGGAAAAAGGTAGAGCACAAGTCACTGAAAAACAGACACTAGAGAAAGAGGACGTATTTTTACCATCGGACTACGGTTTACAGAAAGTAGTTGTACAGCCTAACGCAACCGTCGGTAAGGATACACATATATGGGAGAATTTCCCGGACAATAATTACGGAGTGGGGATTGACATGGCGGTTGGGACTTATCCGGGATCGAATGAACGTAGAGCTCTTCTGCAGTTTAAACTCCCAGATAACGTAGGGGTATTAAAAGACGTTACTTTATCTGTACATGGACAATACGCTCTATTTGGCAGTATCCCTGTAAATGTCAAAGTTCATCCTCTTTTGGATGAGTGGGATGAAGGTAATGGATATGGTGACACAGATGCAGTGAATTGGACCTACCGTACGGAAGATGAGATGTGGGATACTCCTGGTGGTGATTTCGACGAAGGGGTATATGCGTACAGAGAACCGTCTTTGTTTACCAACACTGGATATTCTTGGTATTCGTGGGATATAACTAAAATTGCTCAAAGATGGGACTCCGGTGAATTAGAAAATCACGGTGTGATAATGGTAGCGGATGACCCGTCTGTTGATTTGGATTTTTTCTATTTTCATTCCAGCGACTACCTCACTGCCTCCTATAGACCGAAATTGACCATCACATACCATGCTGAAATAGACCCACCTTTGGAAGAACAGACATTGGAGATGAACGGAGCTCCTGAGGTGGTAGACCTTGCCGGCAGGGAACGTGGAAACCTTGAGCGGCTTACAGGAGAGTTGTACGGTTCCGTCAACTCTTTGCCATTCTCCGGTATTTATGGTGAGATACGTTATCAAAATCTATATCCACAGGAGGAGATAGGTGTTGCCGGAGATATAACCAGGATATCTTTCAACCGCTCGGATTTGAACAAGGTCGGTAACTTCAGTAATTTCAAGATGTCCCTCGGCCATTCTATTTTGGATAGTGTTACGGACACGTTCGATGATAACCATGAAGGCCTGCTGTACGAGGTGTTCAGTCGTGATAACCTGGTGGTGAATTCCTCCAACAGTGATAGCTGGGTGCATTTTGAACTTGATACCGCTTTTCCCTACGACGGTAGTAGGAACCTTTTGATGGATATACAATGGGTGGATTCAGGAGGAACTAGTATTGGCTTACAGGCTTTTAATCATGGATCCAATAGAAGAGTGTTTTCCGATACTGTTACCAGTTCCACGGGGATGGCAGATGGTACATCCCTAAAGGCAAGATTCGGTGTAGAGGTTACTGATAGTGCTCACTTCTCTTGGGAAGCACAAAGTTTGGACCCCGATATGTTCAAGGCCGAGGTTGTGGGGACAGAGTTGACGATCACACCCATGCCGAACGCCAGAGGCGTAGGTACGCTGGCACTATCCTTGTTCAATAACAACGGTCATTACGTGACTCAAGAAGTTGATGTTACCATAGGTATGAAAGATGCATTTATCAGCGGTCATTCCAGTTCAGAATACTATAATTACGGTGGATATGAATTAATGGGCACAGGGGGATTTTTTGATAATACTGAATTAAGAAGTCTTATTGAATTCAACTTACCACCTGAAGAAGGGGTTCTGAAAAGAGCCTCTTTATCTATGTACTGTGGTTATATGGATATACCTAACTCTAATGTAAATGTTTCATTGTTCCCGGTAACCAATTCTTGGTTTGAGAATGACTTGATATCGGAGCCCGGTCCCGTGAATTGGTACGAGCGTACGGATACCGCTGATTGGGATACACCAGGAGGCGATTTCAATACATCTTACGTATCTTACAGGAACATATCACAAGAAGGTCTATGGTATGACTGGGATATAACTGAAATAGTGCGTGCTTGGTATGCTGGGGACATAGAAAACAATGGATTGATGATAATTGGAGATGACCATGATGCGGAGCCATATAACCGAGCGTA
>JAWOAU010000083.1:0-8166 GCA_046498385.1 Thermoplasmata archaeon
GCAGAGCTTAGCTCATCTCCCCCTCGGCGTTCTCTCATTATCATTCGTTCGCTTCTCGGGAGAGATTCGAAAACTGTTAAGAATCTACGATTCTCAACGCTCGCTAAGCAGAGCTTAGCTCATCTCCCCCTCGGCGTTCTCTCATTATCATTCGTTCGCTTCTCGGGAGAGATTCGAAAACTGTTAAGAATCTACGATTCTCAACGCTCGCTAAGCAGAGCTTAGCTCATCTCCCCCTCGGTACCATTATTATTCTTGAGTGTAATTGAAAGAAAATAATGAGAGCAGAAAGCCGTGCTTCCTGCGTATTTTACAAGTTTTCCGAACACTAGATAAATCTGCACTGCGGGCATATGTCCGCATCTTTATTTTATTCTCTGGTTCATGCATCGAGCCTTCAACATCGGGTAAAATACTTATATCCCATGCAAACTGCATTATAAAAGGATGTTTGAGATATATGCAAATCTCGCAAAAAGAGGGGAAATGTGTTAAGTTGGACAGGGGAAAGTTAACGGGACTTTTGGCCGTGGTATTATTGGTATCGGGTATTTTGACGAGTGGCTGTCTTAACGGCTACGACGAACTGATATTGACCGAAGTCATGTTCGTAGAAGACCATGAGGTAGAGAATTACGATTCCCTCGTAGAAACCGAACCGGTATACGAACCCTCAGATATCGTATACATGGGCTTCGAGGTAGAAGGATTCGAAGCCGACGACGGTATAATAGAGTGGACAATCTACCAAACTCTGACCGATCCACAGGGCAACGTTTACCCGGGAGCAGATAATGTTAACGTTAGGGACCGGGATGAAGAGATAGATGCAAATTGGGGGATCATCGTTGACTTTCCACAGCTGTACCCTCCAGAAGACGGATGGGACGAGGGCGAGAATCAAATAACCTTCTTGGTCACGGATAACGTGGGTGACAAAGAACTAGAGTTCACAAAGACCTTCCGAGTAGAGATGCCGTGAAGGGACTCTTGTTAACTTGGGAATTCATTCCTCATGCTTAAATAGGTCGGCACGTTGTGTCACCTGTGAAGATCGGTTACCCGTGCATCAACAGGACCATCGATTGTACCTGCAGCAGTACCTTCCGCTTGAAATCCTATTCAAAGAAAAACCTGATTGAAAAGATAGACGGTAATCTTGATTGTTTGAAGAGGATACTTGAATTCAACGTAGACTACGGAATTTACTTTTTCAGGATCAGTTCAGACCTGGTACCCTTCGCGTCCCATGATATCATCGATTACGATTGGGCAGAACATTTTCAAAGCCGATTTGCCGAGATCGGTCGCTTTATCATCAACAACGATATCAGAATATCTATGCACCCGGACCAGTTCATCGTATTGAACTCAAAAAAGGAAGATGTTTATCAAAGAAGTGTGAAGGAACTTCTATACCACTGTCAGGTTCTAAACCTTCTGGGTATTGACAGCACCGCTAAGATACAGCTTCACGTGGGAGGCGTATACGGTGAACGGGAAAAAAGTAAGGAGAGGTTCGTTGAAAGATATTTGGACCTAGACCAGGAGATAAGGAATCGCTTGGTCATCGAGAACGATGATAAATCATATACTGTGGAGGACTGTTTGGATCTAAATGAAAAAACAGGGGTCCCGATACTTTTCGACTACTTTCATCATGGATTGAATAACCGCGGAATGGAGTTGACCGCTGTTTTAGACGAGGTTTCAAATACATGGGGAAAAAAGGATGGGAAACCTATGTATGATTACAGTTCACAGATGCCTGGAGAAAGAAAGGGGCGGCACACTGAACATATCGACGTGGATGATTTTAAAAGATTTCTGGAAGAGAGCAAAAATCATGAGTTCGACCTGATGCTGGAAATAAAGGATAAAGAAAAAAGTGCTATTGAGGCATCAAATATAATCAAAAAGTCCGGTTTAAGAAGGGTGCGAAAATAAATTTTCAAATTCCATATTTATGTATAGGGTGGTAAATTACTTAATACTTTAGACTTATCCCTCCGTTATTATGAAATACGGTCAGTCCCTAAAAGATAAAACCGCCGTCGTTACCGGATCTAGTGAGGGCATAGGTAAGGAAATATCCTTAAAACTAGCTGAAGAAGGGTGTAAAATCGTACTCTGTTCCCGTAACGAAAAAAAGTTGAAAGATGTGGCAGATTTAATCGATAATGAAGAAAGTGTGTTTGTGGTTCCCACGGATATCAGAAGGGAAGAGCAGGTAAAACACATGGTGTGTAAAACGTTAGAGCACTTCGCAGGCATAGACATACTGGTGAACAATGCAGGGATTATCAGGTATGGTGATATGGACGATTTCTCAACAAAGGATTACAAAGCTACCATGGAGACCAATGTTGACGGTACGTTTTACGCTACCAGGGAGGCACTCCCGCATATACGGGAATCAAAGGGTAACATTGTATTCGTAGGAAGTTTCGACTCAAATCACCCTAGATCCTTCAACCCCATTTACGCCGCATCAAAATGGTGGGTAAAGGGCTTTGCCCACAGTATCGAAGCGATCTACGGTAAGGACGGCGTGGCGGTGACACTGGTAAATCCATCCGAAGTAAGAACGGAGATACCTTCTGAGGAGGGTATCGCCTACCGAGATAAGTTTCGGAAAGGCGAGGTCCTTGAACCTGAAGAGGTTGCGGAAACGGTGGTATTTGCCCTTAAACGTTCTAAAAATACAACTTTGAGCCAATTGAATATTTACAGACGAAATAAATTGAGCGATTTTTTTTAAAAAAGAGAGGAAGGGGTTTTATCGGAAATCAGTCCCGGTCGTAGTAGTTCGACCATTCATCCTTTTTTACTTTCGCCTCGGAGTCGTAAAGTCCCCGTCTTACGGTTTTCTTGCCGGAATCACGGTAAAGCAGGGCAAGAACCACAATTATCACAACACTCACTATCATGAGTAAAATGGGTGAGTTTCGAAGACTCCATGATCGCGAGGCTGAAGATATCTCCAAGTAGGCGCTTCCGTCGATTCCGGGATCGTGGAATATGTTATCCCCACCAGGGTAGTTCAGACCGCCATGGACCGCGAATCCAACGAAGGTACGCCCCATGAAGTCCTTACTGACTACGCGGGACCCCCGTACTATCTGTGCGTACATCTCCATGTCCTCTCCATCAACGGTCACATCGGAGACCCAAGTGAATCTACCCATCCTTGACCAATTGCCCCCGTAGGATATCCGATTACGTAGGAGCTTTCTTTCTCGCATGGGAGGTTCCGTTGTAAGGTTCGTTCGCTGTTCACCCTTTGTATCACGGTACTCTGCCTTCAAGTCCTCTCCGGCCTGATTCATCAACCGATGCTGCCATGGGGACATCTCGGGCGGCAGGCGATTACCAACTATGTTACCGAAGCTCATTAACAGGGTGGAGTTTTCGTTGTTGGGCTCAAAATCCCAACCCACTATTTCATGGTCCCATTTTATCTCGTAGTTACCTACAACACCCGAGAATTCTTGTGCCTCTTTTTTCTCGATCTGCTCCATCGATCCCTTCATGGTCATCTGATAGTTAGGTACCTTTACTCCCTCGACCTCTGTTGTTCCCGCGGTGAGATGGAATGTAAGATTGAAGTAGTCCAAACTCTCGTTCTCCATTCCCTGATACGGTACCTTTAGAGGTAGGCAGGATACGTCGTAGTAAGGCAGGTCCTTTGCGATCAAAGTGAACTCCCATGTGAGGTTGTCCCCGTCCTGACCCTCTATCATCTCGCTTACACGCCAATTTGCATCGCTGAGATCAATGTACTTGTAACCTGGTTCGTATCTAACGAACTTACCGTCTTCTTCCATTACGAAATCCCAAAGGCCGTTGCCGT
This sequence comes from Thermoplasmata archaeon, assembly GCA_046498385.1. GTDB lineage: Archaea > Thermoplasmatota > Thermoplasmata > Halarchaeoplasmatales > Halarchaeoplasmataceae > Halarchaeoplasma. The sequence continues at coordinate 3,854 of JAWOAU010000083.1, forward strand.
TCATGTCATCGTACTCGAAAATCTTGTGCAAACGGGTGGCAAGTATGGAATTCACCCGAACGGGACGGCCCTTGTACATCTGTTTGCCACTTTCATCCTTGGCGGATGTCACGGCAATACACCGATTCTGCATGGAGAATGCGTGCAAGGCACCTTCGGCGTCCTCGGAACCCCACCGGATACCAAAAACCGCATCGGTACGATAAGCGCTCGAGAACCTAAAGATTTTGTGGTTCTCACCTTCATCTACCACTACATTCCATTCGTCTTCCGCCGCCTGTGAATCACCGCTCCCGATTCCCTGTGCCAATACTGTAAGCAGGAGGGCGGTGACCACCAATATACCTATGTGCTTTTTTGCGTTCATGTTTATCATATGTATCTTCGTCTTTGAACCATATAAACCTAAAGTGTGATTATATCACTAATTATATCACTTCTCTTTTTCCGATGTTCATAAATAATACAGGGTGCATTGCTAAAACATCATGGTAAGCTCCCGGCGGAAACTGACCTATGGCGAACGCATACTGCTGCATATATCGATGTTTCATTACGACGAAGGCAACTATGAGGCACCCTATCACCTATGTCAGGACGGCATCGCCGAGGCACTGGGAATCCTTAAAAACAACGTTAGTCGGGAGATAGGCAAATTGAAGAAGCAGGGATTGATAGATGAAAAACTGTCCAGAGTTAAAGGTGCCGAGCGACGGCGGAACATATACCAGCCTACGAACAAGGGTGAAGAAGCATGTGGGAATATAAAGAGGGAACTGGGGAAAAATAAAATTCACATGAAGGGAGACAGCGAGGTGATATATGTAACAGTGAAGGATGCAGTGGAACGTTTGAAAAAGGATGTGCCTGAAGTAGACCCCTTTCATGTAACGGAATGGATGCGGACCCGGGACGTGCTGGATTCCAGGGATTTTGCACTCTACCACCGCAAAGCGAAGGGTGACGAACGGTTGGTGGAATTGATGGCCAGTGCACCCCTGGTAAAGTCATTTTACGGGCGAAGAAACGAAATCAGAGATATAGTGGAAAGACTATCTGGTGATGATCCCCCCATAATAATCATCACCGGCATCCCGGGGATAGGTAAAAGTACATTAGCAGCGAGGGTCACGGAGGAATTAAAGGGAAAGAAATCCTTATTTTGGTATATATTTCACCCTTGGGGAACCCGGGAACGTCTGGTAGATGAACTGATGGAATTTTTAAAAAAAGCGGCTGGAACCAGCGTGAATGCGGAGAAAATTTACGGGGTCCTTACCGAAGTGCTGGATAATGTACCCGAGCCGGTCTTTTTCTTCGATAACTGCGAGAAAACCCCCACGGATTTGAGCCGGGTATTCGGTATACTTCTGGAACTCAAAAAAAGAAAGGGAGGGTTAGGCGCTGTGCTCATGAGCCGTGAAAAGCTTGCCTTTTACGATGTTCGGGATACGATGAACGGTGATGTGATTGAGCTTGAGATAGGCCCCCTAGATGAAAAGGACGTAGAGAGTATGACTGAGGGGCTGGAAGAATCTCCATCGGAGGTTTACCGTAAGACCAGGGGTCATCCCCTTTATGTGGAAATATACAAGAGATTTCAGGGGGAGACGGGAAGTATGGATGAATTTATAGAACGGGAGATGTATCTGGCACTCGATAGTTCCGAAAAGAATTTGATGAAAAAGCTGGCGGTACTATTGGATCCGTGTGAAAGAGAAATTGTTCTGGATAAAGGTGAAGAAGAACTGCTGCTGAAACTAAAGTCATCCCACCTTGTAGAGGAAACCAGGGATGGTAAATTGAGTGTGCATTCCATTCTAAAGGAGCACATATATTCCCGGCTTTCGATCACTGAACGTGATGAGCTCCATACCGAGATAGGACGGGCCATGGTAAGAAAACATAGGGTGCCAAACCTGGAGATCCTCTACCACTTCGAGAAGGGAAGATGCTGGAAGGAGGCCCTGGGCTCTTTGAAACTGCTGAAGGACACCGTTGCCCATCTCCATGAAGAACATAGGCGGGAGTTGATGGAACTGTTCCCGAACGACCTTGTCCCCAAAGAGCGGTCGGCGGAGTATTACGAATTGAAGGGGAACATACACCTGGAGGCGGGGGAATGGGAAAAAGCGGTAGAGTGTTACCGAAATGCTGGGGAGCCCAAGGAACGAGGTACCGTCATGGAAAAGATGGGAGAGGCCCAGAGGAACCTCCGTAGATGGGAAGAGGCTTTGGAAACCCATAAAAAAACTCTAGATATGTACCGAAATTCAGGGGACCGAGAAGGAGAGATTCGGGAACTCCTGGCCCTGGGAACGGTATACAGAAAGAAGGGCGAACTCGATAAAGCGAAGTGGCACTACGAAGAGTCTAGAAAGATAATAGAGAAGGAGAACATTCAAGAGGCCCTGGGCCCCCTCTGTAACAACATGGGATTACTGTACGTACACCGGGGGGAATTCGCAACCGCCGAGGAACAGTTCAAAAGGGCATTGGAATACGGTGAATCCGGTATCGTTTACGAGAACCTAGCGGAACTATATCGAAGGATGGGAGCTCGTTCCGAAGTTTTAAGTGCCCTTGAATCCGCCCTTGAACGGTACACGGATGCGGAACGTTGGAGTGATGTATCGAGGCTGTGCCTGGCCTTGGGGAATGCCTATAACTCAGCTGGAGAATGGAAAAAAGCTACAAACACGTTGAAAAAGGGATTGGCCAACGAGAAAGAACATCGGAGAAGGAAGCTGTTCGGGAGAAATACGAACTTGAGCCATATCGAAATCGAACTGCATCGGAACCTTGCGGATTCCCTGAGAAAACACCATTGGAGAGAATGTTTGGTGCATCGGAAGATCGTCGTGGATGCCCTTGCAGCGGGGAAAGATAAGAAGGGAGCACACCGGGCAAAATTAGAGCTAGCTTTCGATTTAAGGGACAGCGGCGATACCGAGGGAGCGTTAGAAGTGTTGAAGTCCCTGGAAAAGGAACTACAGGGAGAAAAGCGCGGTTTGATCGCATGCAAATTAGAAGAAGGAAGGATATATCAAGATATAGGTCGGTATAAAGACGCTCTTAATGTTTTAGAGGAGGGGTTGAAACTATCCCGGGACATGGGCGAAAATTTGGGGATTTCCACAGCGGAGGATATGATAAAAGAAATCCGAAACGCCATGAAAAAGGTTGAAACAAGCTGAATTTGAACCACAGTAAGGGTAATTTTATATTCTGCAGCGTCAATAGCTCCCGCGGTGGCAGTTTGAAGTTACTTGTGGTGATAGGACACCCGGCCCACGTGCACTTCTTCAGGCACTTCATAGCAGGTATGGAGGATAAGGGACATCAGTGTATGGTCTGCGTGAAGGTTAGGGAGAACACCACCAGGTTACTTGAACTCTTCGAAATACCCTACAATATATTTGGTAAGACTTACAACAATATACCTACCAAAGCTTGGGGTGTAGTCATGAACGACCTTAGGCTGATACAACTCGCCCGTAGGTTCAAACCGGATCTCACCGCATCCATCGCAGGCCTTTATTCGGTGCATGCCGGGGCTTGTCTGGGAGTACCCTCTATCGATTTTATGGACACGGAAGGTGCCAAGTTAACCAACGGGCTCACTTTCCCCTTCGCCACGGTAATCGCTACACCGGACTGTTATAAAGCACCGGTGCCCGAAAACAAACATAGGAAGTACCCGGGATATCACGAACTGGCATACTTACATCCAGACCGGTTCCAACCGAACCCTTCCATTATAGATGAACTTGGTCTGAAGGTCGGAGAGTACATCGTTGTACGTTTGTCGTCTCTAGATGCTAGTCATCAAAAAAAGGAAGGTGTAATGAGTAGGGACGATAAGATCCGACTGGTTGAAAAACTAATGAGTTTGGGGGACGTGGTGGTGGATTCGGAGTATACTCTTCCCCGGGGATTAAGAGAGTATGGTCTGGAAGTACAAGAACATCAATATCACCATGTTTTAGCACATGCCGCTCTATATGTAGGAGAAGGAGCTACCGCCGCCTCCGAGGCGGGTGTGCTGGGAACTCCCTGGATATACATATCTAAGAGGAGCAGGTGTTATCTAAAGGACCAGGAAAATAACTACGGCTTAGGAAGAAGGGTGAGCACCCTTCCAAAGGCATATCCGTGCTGGACACGGCGCTGCGCGAGGCGCACGAAGAAGCCGGTATCGAGCGGCACCTGGTCAAGCCGCTAGGCTACCTGGGGAACCCACACGCCGACCAATACCCCTACCAATACACCTACGAATACCCTCACCAACACACCAACGAATACCCCGACGC
>JAWOAU010000095.1:0-14498 GCA_046498385.1 Thermoplasmata archaeon
CCCTTTGAGGGCAAAAAAGAGCTCTCCATCAGTTACTTTTCTTGAATCGGTTGACAGTTTGAAATTATTCTTTTCCAGTATTTTATATACAATATCCGTTTTCATCCTAAAAAAAAACCTCATTATGGTTGCCCATAATGAGGTAAATATATAAGGTTAATAATGAGGACATCTCATAAGGGATGTTCGAATTTGGGTTCGGCAAGGAGGGTTAAGTCGTAACAAGGTATCTGGAGGGGAACCTGCAGATGGATCACCTCCTACGTTATGAAAACCTGAAGGGCAGGTAAACAAACACCAATTTTTCGTTGATTCGTTGACAACTTCTTTTTTCCAAAAGCATGATATAATCCCGATGCTTTAGGTTACTCTATGAACGACCCCCTCAAAGATGAATTAAACCTTCGATTACTACGTTATCTGGTATCCGGTGAGGGGGTAAAAGTTAACATAAGTGCGGTGGCTAGACGTTTGGACATTCACCGCGCCACTGCCAAGAAAAAGGCGGAATACCTGTATGAGATGGGCATAATAAACCCCCCGCTCTATCCCTTTGCTGCACTTTTTGATGAATACCCTATTCTTGTGATCGTCGAGGCGGATATGCCCAGGGATCCGGATATTACCACGTTCTATCGTGAGGACTCCCACATATTCGCTGCCTTTTCTTGTATGGAAGGACCTTACAATACCCTTTTGATAGAATTTTTTAGAAATCTTGAATCCTATCATTCATGGAGAGAAAAAATTGTGCAGGAAATGAGGATCCCTGCTCGAGAGTGGAGGGCACCGGCAAACGCATACATTTTCAGCAACAAACTTACTTTCAAATACGATCCGAACTGCTTTATCAATGTCTTAGTGGAAGAATTCAAAGCTAAAGGTGAGATAGATCTCAACGGAGTCTCACTAGATTCTACAGAATTTCGTTTACTCAAGATGCTTATGTCCGGAGAGTGTATCAGAACAAACGAGTCCCTGCTAGCTAGGAAATTATCTTCAAACAGAAAAACCATAGGCCGGCATATTGAATCTCTGATTGATGCAGGGATAATCAATAGACCTAGATGTATATTCCCCAACTTGTTCATACCCCCCGGTTACAATCTTGTTGTATCAAGGATAGAAGTAAAATCACATCGTGATGAATTCAAGGACTTGATGATCAAGGACCATAAGGTATCTAGAGCTCTTGTGGCGAGCACAGGTAGGTACAATTTCCTCGTATTCACCGCCTTTAAGACCATAGAAAATTTCTTTGATTGGGGTGATAAGCTATACTCCAGATTTCCGGACAGCATAGGCGCCGTTTCCAACACAATATTATCGTCAAAGATGATCCACACTATAATGCCCCAAAAGGTATCTATAGGTATGATAGAAAGAAGGCTAAGGGAGTTGGAATGACGGCTGATTGACAAGTTGGATATTTTTTAACTACTTTAACGCCCAATCTGTATATTCTCATTCTGGATTTCTGTAACCCAGTTTTTTATATGTGTGCTTGCCTTGACCGGTACACCGACATAGAGAGGCATTCAATATGGCAAAAAAAGGCTTTAATGCATATAAGATGGCCCAGGAACAGTTTGATACTGTAGCCGACAAGCTTGGACTTGACGAATCCACTAGGGATTTTCTGAGGAGACCTATGAGGGAGTACCATTTTACCATACCTGTAAAGATGGACGATGGTTCAGTAAAGGTATTTCAGGGATTTAGAGTTCAGCACAACGATGCCAGGGGACCCTGCAAAGGAGGAATAAGGTTTCACCCTCAAGAGACCGCGGACACCGTCAGAGCACTGGCTATGTGGATGACATGGAAATGTGCCGTAGCCGACCTCCCCTTGGGTGGTGGAAAAGGAGGCGTGATATGTGATCCACATGATCTTTCTGACAGAGAGCAAGAAAGGTTATGCAGGGGATGGATAAGGCAGGTGTCGAAGAACATCGGCCCGGTAAACGACGTACCGGCTCCCGACGTGATGACCAGCGCGCAACACATGCTGTGGATGATGGATGAATACGAACATATCGCAGGGGGTAAGTACCCCGGAGCAATTACCGGAAAGCCGGTAGGTTATGGTGGTTCTCTAGGTCGAACTGAGGCTACCGGATACGGTGTTGTATTTACTATCCGTGAGGCCCTAAAGGAACTTGACATAGATATTTCCAAGACCTCTGCAGCGGTACAGGGCTTCGGCAACGTAGCTCAGTACGCCACTGAACTATTCACGGAATACGGCGGTAAAGTTGTTCTTGTATCATGCTGGGACCAGGATGATTCAAAGGCCTATTCCTACTACCGAGAAAACGGTATCGACCTCGAAGAATTGAGAGAAATAACCAACCGGTATGGTACTGTGGATAAGGATAAGGCCGAAGAGCTGGGATATGAACGACTCCCTGGAGACGATTGGTTAAAACAGGGGGTTGACATCTTGATCCCCGCCGCGCTGGAGAACGCCATCACCAAGGATAACGTCAATGAGATCAAGCCCACTGTGAAATTGATCGGTGCCGGTGCAAACGGACCTATAACACCGGAAGCCGATGATGTACTGGAAGAAAAAGGAATAATGGTTATACCTGATTTCCTATGTAATGCAGGCGGCGTAACCTGCAGCTACTTCGAACAGGTGCAGAACAACCAAAATTACTACTGGCCGAAGGAAGAGGTGTTCGGTAAGCTTGACGATAAGATGACCTCGGCGTTCTATCAGGTGATGGACCTTTCTAAGAGAAAGAACGTAACGTTGAAGGAAGCGGCCTACATGATATCCATCGAGAGAGTCGCCGAGGCGTGTAGATTGAGAGGCTGGATCTAGACAGTCCAAAAAGAAGGTATAGATGAGTTACAGAGAAAAACAAATCCAAGATGTCGTTGAGGATATCACCGGCATCCGCCCCGAGACTGGGGAATCAGACAGTCGCGTTTATAAAAAGAGTCTAGTTTCTGTGCGCAATGTACAGATTGTTTCTCCGGCATATGACTTCTTTTTGGTAGAGGAAGAAGGAAGATTGAACCGTCTTTTCAAGGAGGCGTATCCTTCCGGACCCTATAGTCCCCCGCCCATGGTATCCCACGTCGAGTCCGGCAAAGATTGTTTGGAGCGTCTTGAAAGAGAAAACATTGATGTTATCATCATCTTCAACGACCCCGCGGATATGACTGTGGAAAAGCTTGCAGAAAGGGTGAAGGAAGTCAAGCACGACCTTGCTGTTGTTGCCGTGGGAAACGACGTGACTAGATTATCAGATACCGAGGATATAGACCATATATTCACTTGGAATGGCGACGGGAGAATATTTTTGAGCATAGTACAGTACGTAGAGGATTCGCTGCAGTTAAACAACAATTCCGGATTAAAAGAAGAAAGCAGGATTATATTACTGATCGAGGATTCGGTACAGCACTACTCTACCTATGTACATCTCATTTACGAAGAGATTCGAAAACTTCTTAACGCGATAATCACCGGCGATTTAACCAGGGACCAAGTAGAAACAAGGAATATCAGACGGCCAAGATTGGTCATGGCCAACAACTTTACAGATGGAAAAAGGTTGGCTAGTGAAAATAAAGAAAACCTGATCGGAGTGATCAGCGACCTATCCGATGAAAAGGGAGAACTTGCTGGTCTAGAATTTGCCGAGGAGCTAAAAGGTCAGGAAGATATCCCTATCATCATTCAATCCTCAGATTCCATGGACGACGTTCCCAAGGATATCGAATATCTTATGAAGAGCTCGTCGAAACTAGCTGTGGATTTAAAGGAATTTCTGAGAAAGGCCATAGGTCCTATTGAGTTAAATTGGAAAACTCGCCAGGAGGCGAAGGAAAGGAGCTTGCTTGATATAGAGAGTTTAGAAGAACTTATTGAAAAAACAGATATCTCACTTTTGGAACGGCAGATCAAGGATCGTAATTTAATAGATTGGTTGAATGCCCGAGGGGAATTCGAGCTGGCATCCGTTGTTGAACGAATAAAGGGTAAAACGGTTTCCGATTTAAAAGATGAAATTAAAAGGGCCCTAGAATCGTATAAATACAAAGCTTACAGGAATTCAATACTAGACTACCATAGAAAGAATTTCGGCCCCCACGTTAAATTGAGCAGGATAGGTACCGGTGCCTTGGGCGGTAAAGCACGTGGTCTCGCCTTTGTCTCCAAGCTGCTGTCTAGGTATATAGTTCCGGATATGCTGCCCGGTTTGACCATAACCGTTCCCAGGACAATAATTCTTTCCACCGAGGTCTTCGATAAGTTCATCAAACAAAATTCTATTGATGTAAATGAAGTAATAGAGCTATCGGATGAAAGGATCGCCGCTAGATTTATAGAATCCAGCCTGCCAGCTACCGTGTTAGGTGACCTGAGGTCCTTCGTGAGAAATACCCGACAGCCGTTGATCGTAAGGTCCTCCGGCGTGCTAGAAGATTCACTTTCACAGCCCTTCGCAGGCATATATGCATCCATGCTTCTTCCCAACGAGTCCTGGGACACTGATTTTAGATTTCAAGATGTCTGCAATGCAATTAAGTACGTTTACGCCTCCACTTTATTCGAAGCGGCTAGAAACTACCTTCGTTCCACACCTAAAAATCTAAACGATGAACGCATGGCGGTTATACTCCAGGAGGTCGTCGGCAAAAAGCACGGGAAGTACTTCTATCCCACGATTTCCGGCGTGGCTCGGTCCTACAATCATTACCCCTCAGGCAATTGCGAGCCGGAATGCGGTGTTGCTTATTTAAGCATCGGATTGGGTAAGAATATCGTAGAAGGCGGTCGTTCTTACTGTTTTTGCCCCGCTCACCCCAAAAAGCCCATAATAGGGGACATGGAAGACCGTATCAAACATTCTCAAAATACATTCTATTCCCTGAACCTCCAATCGATCTACCGTATGTTGGATATGGACGAAGAGACGTCGCTCGTTCAGTTAAATCTTGAGGACGCTGAAAAACATGGTGTTCTGAGGTGTACTGCGTCTACGTACTCCGACGGAGGGCTTTATCCCGGAACCGCTTATGACGGGGCACGAGTTATTGATTTTTCATCCATACTTATTCACGGTATGATACCTTTGTCAAAAGCGGTAAAGTTGATATTGAAGGTTACGGAGATTGCCTTGGGCTATCCTGTTGAGATCGAGTTCTCGATTGAATTTCATGGTGAAAGCTGCAAAGAAGCAACCATGTACATCCTTCAGATGAGAAGTATGGTGACCAAAGAGATGCAGGCGGAAGTCAATATTGGAGAGTATGAGGATGACGAGATACTGCTTTATAGCGGCAACTCTCTCGGTAACGGTGTTGTCGAAGATATACGGCATGTGGTTTACATCAAGCCTGGACCATTCGACGTCAGCAAAAGTAGAAACGCCGCTGAGGAGATACGAAAAATCAACCGTGAAGCCTTGAAGGATGGTATAAGATATCTCCTCATAGGCCCGGGTCGTTGGGGTTCCACTGAATCGTGGATGGGTATACCAATTCAATGGGGTGACATAATCGGCGCCCGGGCAATAGTTGAAACCCAGCTCGAAGGAAGACATATAGAGCCATCCCAGGGCTCTCACTTCTTCCATGACCTAGTGTCCTCGAACACGGGATATTTGATCATAGGGAAAGACGACTTCGAGATCGATTACGGTTGGTTGAATTCACAGAAAATTGTTCAGGACAAAGAATATGCACGTCACATTAGATTGCGCGATCCTTTAGAATTGAGACTTGACGGTAAAAGAGGCAGGGGAATCGTGATCAAAAAAGAAGGATCTTAGTAATCCGCCGATGCTTGCTGGTAAGTGACATCTCGGATGTTCTGTAAATGGTTATAAAGGGGAAACTTAAATAAAGGCCAAAAATTACATGGTAATGTAATCGCTGGAGACTTAAGATGAATCAAGATAGCATTCCAGAGTCAACTCCAATGGAGTCTGATTTCAAACGTAGAGAAAATGATGAGTTGAAGGAGAGAGTAAAAGAACTTAACTGTCTCTACGGCATTTCGGATATAGTAAAAGATAATGAAATATCCATCGAGCAGGCTCTCCAAAAAATAGTTGAACTACTTCCTCCGGCTTGGAAATATGATGAAGTAGCCTACGCTCGCATCACCATAAACGGAAACGAATTCACCTCGGGTAATTACCGGGAGACCCCTTGGACATTGGTCAGCGGTATATCCGTTTCGGATAAAAAGATAGGCTCTGTGGAAGTGGGTTACTTAGAGGAACGACCGGAGGAGGACGACGGACCTTTTTTAAAGGACGAAAAGCGTTTGTTGAACGCTATAACGGAGCTTTTAAGTACCTTTGTAGAGGAAAAAAGGGTAAGAGAGGAATTGAAAAAGCATCGTGCTGATATAAACAACGGCCGTTTGGTTTCGATCACTAGAGACGGTCCTTCCGGAAAGCAGGATTGGGAAGTGATAATAGACTTGCTGATGAAAACCGATCCCCGTACTTTACTAAGGATCACACGTAAAATGGTTTATCATCTTTATCGTACACAGAACAAAGAGATCAATGAGCTGCTCAACACGGTCTGTCCGATAGACGGTGGGCCCGGGGATTCCCAATGGTGCGGCATCAACATGCCCAATCCTCGTCAGGATCTGGATTCTTTGAAAATTGTTCAGGAAAAGGTATTTGAAACCGCCCGGGAGTGCATATCGTCTCAGGACATATCGGAGCTTTTTCATCGTTGGTTAAGAGAGGATAAAGCACGTCCGCTTCTGCTGGCCTCACAGAGAATCGGGATCCCGCTCGTAGAGATCACCGATGAGCTCAACCGATTTTTTGAAACAACCGGATCCGAGGGAGTACTAGCACCCGAAGATCATTTGAGCATATGCACCGCCCTGACAAAGCGTTTTTTCACGGATCGATTGGAGTTTTTAAACATCTCTAAGAAATACATAACAGTTGATGATTTTGTCCCCCTCCTGAAACATATAATCGGCCCCGCCCAGGGTGCGGGAAAGCTCGGAGGTAAGGCTTCAGGCATATTTTTAGCAAATAAGATCCTCGAAAGTGAGATGGATAAGGACGAGATATTTGATTTTGTATCCTTTCAAAAAAGTTGGCATATAACCTCGGACACGATGATGGACCTTATACAGTACAACGATTTAGACGAAGTAATACATCTCAAGTATCTAGATCCCAGCGAAATACGCCAGGAACAGCCATTCCTTGAACAGATCTTCAAGAATGCCGTGTTCACCGCCGAGATGGTAGACGGCTTAAAAAGGATACTGTCTGATTTAGAAGATAAACCCATCATTGTCCGTTCTTCAAGTCTATTGGAGGACAGTTTTGGTGCAGCCTTTTCCGGAAAATACAAAAGCTTGTTCTTGGCCAACATAGGCACCGAGGAAGAGCGGTTGAACGATTTGATGAACGCCATTGCGGAAGTATACGCATCTACCATGGGCTCCGATCCCATCGAATATCGTCGTGAACGGGGTTTATTGGACGTAAACGAAGAGATGGGTATATTGATTCAAGAGGTAGTAGGAGAAAAAGTAGGCCCTTACTTTTTCCCGGCATACGCCGGGGTCGCTTTCAGCAGGAATGAATTCAGATGGTCACCCCGTATAAGAAGAGAAGACGGCATCATCCGGTTGGTGACTGGCTTGGGGACCAGAGCGGTGGACAGAATAGGCAACGATTATCCAATGTTGGTTTCACCAAATAGGCCGGAACTAAGGGTGAACACACTGGTGGAGGAAAGGGTCAAATACTCTCAAAGGTACATGGACGTAATCAATTTGGAGAAGGGTATAATCGAAACGGTCGAGGTCCAAAAACTTATAACAGAATATGAAGAAGATTTTCCCAAGCTGAAGAAAATTATATCGGTTTACGAAGATGAACAGTTAAAGCCGTATTCTGTTCTCAGGGACCTTAAAAGATCAGACAGTGTTATCACTTTTTCAGGCCTATTAAAGGATAAAAAATTCATGGAATCCATGCGCCGTTTATTGAACTTGTTGGAGCAAAAGATGGGAATACCCGTCGATGTTGAGTTCGCTTCCGACGGTGAAAAACTATATATCCTACAGTGTAGACCCCAGAGTCAATCCCGTGAGATAGAGAGAAAACCCATCCCTAGGGGTGTAAAGAATAACCGAAAGATTTTCTCGGCTAACCGGTATGTGACCACTGGCCATGTGGATAACATACAATACGTTGTTTACGTAGTTCCAGAAGCATATATGGGACTCGAAAGTAAGGAGGAAATGAAAAATGTCGCTAGGACAGTGAGTGAATTGAACAGCGTTTTACCTAGAAGGAAATTCATATTGATGGGTCCTGGAAGGTGGGGGAGTCGTGGAGACATCAAGCTCGGGGTCCCTGTCGTATACAGAGATATAAACAACACCACGTTACTCGTGGAAGTGGCTAGGGAGAAGGGAGATTACCTTCCGGAACTCTCCTTTGGAACGCACTTCTTCCAGGACCTGGTTGAAGCCGACATAAACTATCTCCCGTTGTATCCTGATGAGGAGGAAAATATCTACAATGAAGAACTTCTAATGAGATCTAAAAACAGATTGGGAGAGCTTCTACCCCGCTGGGAGCATATGGGGGAGGTAGTCAGGGTGATAAAGGTTTCAGACCTCCTCAAGGACGGTATGCTGGAGGTGGTGATGGATGGAGAGGCTAACGAAGCACTAGCATATCTGAAACCCCGGGACCATTGGGCTTGGAGGATGGAGAAGGCAAAAGAACTAGCTAAAGATTTAGACGCCGATTTTTACGGTGTCGAGGCCATTTACGTATGCGGGAGCACAAAAGATGCCACGGCAGGGCCCCGCAGTGATATAGATTTAATAATTCATTTCAAGGGCAGTGACGATCGTAAAGAAAAATTGTTGAACTGGTTAAAAAAGAAAAATCGTCAGTTGGTCGAAGAAAACGAAGAACGTACCGGTTACCGTGTTGATAGCATACTAGATGCACACCTTGTCACAGACGATGATATAGAAAAAAGAACTTCTTGGGCTTGTCACATCGATTCTACCTATAATTCCGCTCGGAAGATACCGCTGGATTGATCAGATTTCAATAAGAATACGTGAGGCCTCTTTTATCGACGCCGTATCGAATAAGACCGCCGCTAACTCAGGTCCGTCATGGGCCGCTGAGAGTGAATAGGTCCGGCCGATCTTTTCCTTCCAACAACCTGTTAATCCTGGAGATTCGTGTATATGTCCATGTAGAGTTAAAAACGGTTTTTTTTCTTCTATGAATTTTTTGATAGCGATGCTGCCTACATGAGGGTCCATGGGTGCATGATTTACCGATGTGCCTGCATTTCCGGTAAGATCCAGGGCGGTATCATATGGAGGAGAATGGAAAAGATAAATTGTTTTATCCGGTTCTGTTACTTGGGATATATTATCAAGATCATCCTTTATGGTTTGAAACCTTTCGTCTTCCACTTCCACCGTTCTAAATCCATCTTCAATGTAGGTTGAACCTACATCAACATATCTAGATACGTCGTAACGTTCCCAGTCCTTTAGCATAAAAGGAGTAGGTGGGACATAGGAATATCCGAATACACAGTGGTCTCCTAACCATCTAGCACGGTTGTGAACGTATTCAATATATCCTTTTTTATCCGCCTCTATAAACACGGATTCATAGATCCGTGGATCATCGTTGCCTAAGATCATGAAAAATCGGGTCGGTAGTGAAATCGCTTTAGATATTATATGTTCTTCAATGAATTCTGTTGCATCTCCGCCTCTGTGTGGTAAAATATCACCCCCTATGAAAACTGCGCTGGGTTTATTTTTAGAGATCAACTCATAGAGTTTGCTGTACTTGGCCGTGTTGCCGTGTAGATCCGATACAAAAATGCATTCCACAAGATTCAACCCCTGCTTTGCCGGCTGCCGAGTAAGACCACCCTGCTGTCTCTCTTTTCATCGATTAATTTCATCCCCAGGAGTTCCGCTTCCCTTTTTCCGAAGGCCTTTACGGTGTCGTGGGAAGGCATGTTATCAAGGTTCATCCTCCTCCTTGAATCACCGACAAATACATAGCCCTTAGCCTCCACATAGTCCGGCTCTGCGGTTTCTATTAGCTCGGCGTATTCCTTTTCCCATCCTAGATTCCACCTCTTTACAAGGGTATGTCTTATTACGGTTCTAGTGTTTAGAGAGGGCAGTATGCTCAACGTTTTTTTCAGCGCCTCCCAGGACGCACCATTTTTGGGAACACAAAGACGTTTGTAGATTTTTTCGTTTGGAGCGGCAAGGGTGACGTAAAGTTGAGTTGGCAGTGTATCCAGTTTCTCTAATATTTCGGGTAGGCTTCCGTTGGTAACCAGAAAGGTGGTCATGTTACGTTTTTTATACTCTTTTATAAGGTCTCCAAGGTAAGGGTACATGGTAGGTTCTCCGGCCAGGCTTATGGCTACCTGGTTAGGCATTCGAGCTTCTTGCCACATTGATTCGCTACACCTATCATCCCCTCTGAATCCGCTGACCAGTTTTCTCTGAGCTTCTATGCTTTTTTCCACTATATCTTCCGGTGGGTCGAATTCGATACTTACGTCCAGAGGTTCGTAATCTTGGTACCTCCAGCAGAATAAACAGGTGTGGTTGCACACGTCGACCGCCGGAGACATCTGCAGACAACGATGACTTTGAATACCGTAAAAATCTTCTTTGTAACATGATCTGCCGGAGATCAATTTTTCCCTGACCCAATGGCAGAGCTTGACGGCGGACTCCTCGCCGGTGAGGACGTAGCCATGTCTTTTTAGTATTTCCTTCTTCCTTTCCCGCATATCTAGAACTCCAGTAGGGATCTTTGATCTTTTTTTTCCTCTTCCTTTTTTTTCCTCACCTTTGTTTCTACCTTTGGTTCTTCCTTAAACAGAGAGGTCACTTCCTTTGATTCCGGTTCAATGCTCAATAAAAAGGCGGCCTGTGCACTGCTCAATTCAATATGGTCAACCATATTTTTTCTGAAGTCTTTCTCTTCGATAAAAAGATGTTGAAAATATGGAAAGATATCTGAAACTACTCGGTCGGTGGTAGTATGTGTGTATACCGCTATTTTTTTGGAGATATCATCCCTCGTTTTGCGTTTAATCTTGGAAGCGGTCATTTTTCTTATCCAGGTGGGAAATGCATACTTTTTAAAACCTCTATGCGGGTGACTTTTAGATAAAGTTACTCCGGGACCCATGAGATCACTGGCATAGGCCCAAAAACGGTAGTATTGAGTACTGTATACTCTACCAAGAAAAACGTCGGCCTTGGACAATCTGTCGTATCCTTTGGTTAATTCCTTCGAACCCGTGTATTCCCGGGGAAGATTTTCATCTATCCACGTGATAAGGTTGCGGGGTTCTTCGTCTAGTTGACTTAATACTTCCCTTGAATTGTGTGGATCTATACCCTGTAGTATGATCCTGAGAGATGGAAATATCTCCTCTTCTCGGTTGCGATATCCGAGGACGTCCAAATGCTCTATTTTAATGTGGTCCCTTCCGGTTGCGATGCTTTGAAGGTCCCTGACTGCAGACCTCACATCTCCATCTGACCTCTCGGCGAGGGCCATTAGTGCCTCGGGATCATAGCCTATATGTTCATCTTTACAGATATCTCGCAGCAGCAGAGCGATTGATTTTTTCTCAACAGGTCTAAAATCTATCTTTTGTAGCTTGTTACTCAAAGTTTGAGAACGTCTTCGAAGATAATAATAATCATTTGCGATCAGTATGATAGGTTGCTCGGTTTGGTTTATTACATTACTTATCTCTCGTATACCTCCGAAATCTTCCTTTCCGAATATGTTATCCGCTTCATCTAGGATTATGAGAGTCCTTTTACCTTCTTTATAAGGTATGAATTCGCCGCTTGATGAAAAGGTATCGTCCACCGCACTCCGACCGACCACATCTTTAATAGCATGTCTGTTGCGCTGATCCGAAGCGTTCATTTCGATCACCTCCCAACCCATATCGTTGGCCAGTGCCAGTGCTGCCGAGGTTTTTCCGATACCTGCTTTACCTGCAAGTATAACCGCTTTCTTTTTTGGTTTATCGTTACTCCATTTATTTGCCCAGCGTACGAGTTTTCTCTTCGCTTCATTGTTTCCTGTGATATCTTCTAAAGTGGTTGGACGGTATTTTTCAGTCCAATCCATGGAACTTTTTTCATGATCCAAGGGTACCATCTTCAAGGTTATCTTATCGTGTGTTATATTAATCTAGTGGGCGCTCATATCTTTACCGTACCGGCGACGGTGATGATGACTCCCAAAGCCAAGGTGATGTAAAAGATAACGTCTAACAATAGTTTGTTGCCTATCATCCCCGATTGTTCCCAGTATTGTACTCTACCCCAACCTAAAATAAAACCCTCTTCTTCAAGGGTGGTCCGTGCGTATATCGAATCTCCTTCGGAAAAATCCGTGCTGGTTTGGTCAGGTATCAAGAATGTAAAACCATCATCAAGTTCGACGTAAACGACGTTACTGATGCCTATTTCCTCCATCCATTCTGGATAATTGGTTGTCTCAATATTTGTTATGGTACCGTATACAGTAACTTTGTCTCCTTCTTCATAAGATTCGTATACCAGACCTGTTCTATCATCTGCGAGACTTTCTGCCGATGTTCCAAACAACGGCCAAAATGCCAGGCTGAGAAATAGCCCTATTACCAGAATCACTATTCCAACCGCAAATAAATTTCGGTTCATGATAAGTTATCTTACTATGAGTATTTACTTTTTGCCTTAGATCATATGGAAGTTGAATTAGAATAGTTTGCGGCCATAAGGGCAAATACGTAAATAGATTCGAAATCAAAGGTTTTTTCCCTCTGCTCGATTATAAAGTATCCTGCTTCGATGGTATTATATATTCTTGTGAGAGGTGCCATGTCGGAGCTGCAAAAATACACCCTTGCTCCGGGACGAAGGTATGAATAAGCGGATTCCAAAAAACGTATCACGGTCTCATCGCCCTGGATGCCGCCATCCCATCTTGGGTCCTTGGAATAACCTTTAACGTTTGGTAGGTAAGGAGGGTTAAAGATTATAACATCCCATAAACCATCTATGTTCAGGAACATATCGCTCCAGCGTACATCCTCTAATGGGATATTGTTATACTCTGAATTTATTTTTGTCAGTAAAACCGCTTTCTCGTTTATGTCAACTGCGGTTACGTTAGCACCGTAGCTTGCACAGTGGAGAGATATTATACCGGTGCCGCTGCCTATCTCCAAAACGTCCTCTCCCTTGTCAATATTTATTAAATCAAGCAGTAAATATGTGTCTTCATCGGGAGAATATACCTCCTCCCATTCTTCTATCTCTATGCTCTCTATTCTTTCCAAATCTCATTCCGCCATTTTTTCCATCTCTTCTTTGTACTTTTTTAGAGACGCTATGCTTTTTTCAATATTTTCTTTTCCGGCGTTTATATCAACCTGCTTTAAAAGATAGATGGGCTTGGAGATATTTTTTCCAGATAATTTAGCTCCCTGTAATTCTTTCTGTGCCTCTTTCATCACTTCTTTGAGTTTATCTGTTAGATCTTCCAAAGCCTCTTCCTCAAACTCTTCCGCTAGTATCAAGGCTTCATCACTAGCCGCACGGTTAATCTTTTCTTTTGCTTGTTCAATCGACTCATAAATATCATCCACATCTTTATCCATAAGTTCTAAATCCTTTGTCAGGTGTTTTATATGCTCCATTTTATCCGCTGCTTTATGGTATGGACTCTTTGCTTCTTCGCATAGCTCTTCAGCCTTGGATATGTGTGTAAATGCAGATTGATAGTCGTCGTGTTTCCATGCATCCTTGGCAAGGTCTGAGTGTGTAATACAATTTTCTTTTGTTTCTCCTTCTTCCACCTCCTTCAGAATTTCTTCTATATTTTCAACACATTGTGACATTTTTTCCTCCATCTCGGCTTTGATGTTTTCTTTACCTTTATCTAAAAAGGAACTAGCTTCTTGTTTTGCTCCCTTATTGGCCGATATCATCGCTTTATTTATCATCTCTCCAGCGCCAGCTACATCTATGTCGTTCTTTCGTGCGATCATTATCAGAGTTTTTAGCCCCCCGATCTCAATATTCAATTTTTCTTCTCCGTCGATAGAAATGGCTTCTACCTTCTCTTTTACTTCCACTTCTTCCACTTCTTCCGCTTCCTCCACTTTTGCTTCTTCTTCCTCCTCTCCCACTTCTCCTTCTTTTTCCGCTTCCTCCACTTCTCCCTCCTTTCTCACTTTCACTTCTCCTTCTTTTTCCATTTCCTCCACTTCTACTTCTTCTTCCTCTCCTTCAGGTGAGAGGTCCTCTTCCATTTCTTCTACAGCCACTTGGGCTAGAGTGATGGATTCCTGGTAACTACCTTTATCGGCGAGAGTTTTGGATTTTTTCAATTTATTAAGATGAGTGTCGAACACCAGCCCAGCTTCTCTCATACGCCCGATCATGTTTT
>JAWOAU010000028.1:0-3843 GCA_046498385.1 Thermoplasmata archaeon
TGATCGAATATCGGATGCTTGTCGAATTCGATGGTCACTCCGCTGTCTATCATAGCCATCGTCAGATTCTTGGTTTCATCGATGTTCATCCCATGGGAGTAGATCCCGCACACGTAGGCCGACAGTTCGATGTCCGACAGTCTTTTTTCGGCGATATCGTCGATTATCTCTCTGATGGCGTGTTCATTCAGCTCTTTACCCTCTAGTTTTTCTTTTATATGGTCTATGGATTCAGGTCTTTTCGTGGGGACCAGGCTCAGCTCTTCCCCTCCTTCTACTTCTAACTCCTCCGAAACCTTGTGCAGCACACCGATCTCGTCCTCTTTAACAAGGGTACTCGACGTTTCGACGAGGGCGATTATTTTCTTATCGGCTATAGACACCTTCACCCTGCCTTGGCTTCTCATACCCAGCTTTTCTGCGTTCCTTTTGTTGAGAACCACCGTCATCTCGCCGGCCTCTAAATCTATCTTCTTCGCTTTTAGTTTCATGTCGATTCACATCCATTTCTCCAACGCCTTTTTCAATTCTTCGTGTTCTCCAGCATACTCTTCCAATTCGATACCTTCTACAGCCGCGTCAAGGGCTTGCACCATGGCCGCTCCTCCCGCCCTGACACCGTCGGGATGGCCCGAAACGCCTCCGCCTGCTTGGATCTGGACGTCCAAGCCGCTCTTCTCGAGTAGTTGTGGTATGAGTCCGGGATGCAGTCCTCCACTGGCAACAGGTATCACCTTTTTGATGCCGTACATATCGCCTAAAAGCATTTCTTTAGAATTCATTTCTTCCGACACGTCCGCGTGCATCTTGCCTACCCCGTAAGTACCGGTATGAAAGGAATCGCCACCTACCATCCGTACAAGCTTAGCGATCACCGGCATGGATATCCCGTGATCTGGGTTCCTGGTTATGGCTCCGTGCATGGCCCGGTGAACGTGTATTGGTACTTTTATAGATGGGTCCTCGGCGAGAGCCTGCACCCCTGAGAATCCCACCGTGAGAACGTCGACCATCAACTGTCTGGCGCCGTTATCGATAGCTGTGTCTGCAGCCTCTAGGATCCGGTGTGCCGACGTGCTGATGTTGTGGGCATGGATCATCTTGTGCCCTTCCTCTTCCAAGACGTCTAATTTCTCACTGACCATGCTGACTCTTTCCTCAAGAGGACAGAAGTCCTGGTCGACAAGGGTTTCATCGTCTTTAGAGTTAGTCAGACCGCCCTTACCCGCTTCGTAAACATAGTCCGAGAATTCTTTGGGTGGGAGTCCTATCTTCGGCTTGACGATAGTACCTACGAAGGGTTTCTCAGGCCTATCCAACAATCGCCGTAAGCCTTCTATACCAAACCGTGGACCCGGATATCCGTTTATTATCCCCGGCGGTATCCGTATGTTTTCTAATCTGACACCATCTAATGCATCCAGACCGAACAGGTTCCCGGCGACTATGCTCAATATCTGCGGCACCTCCCCTACGGATCCTGAGAAATCCACTATGGGATAACCGATGGTCACCCGGTTTCCTTCAGCTTTCACTACCTTGGCTCCGTATCTATCGAATATATCATCGGACAGCGTCGTCGGCATGGTCCACGTGCCCGTGGATTCTTCCTCAGCTATCCGGACCCCTGCGGTCTCGATGGGTAGATCGCTCTTCACTTTATACTCGCATATCAAATAATCTTCAGGATCCAACTCCTCACCTAGTGCTAAATAATCTATCATCATTCCATCTCCTTTATTATCCTGTAAGCACCGGAGGGGGATATAACACCTTCCTCGGTGACGATGGCGTCTATGTAATCATCAGGGGTAGCATCGAAGACTGGATTCCGTATAGTGATACCCGGAAATTCCGCTGGATCGACTATCTCGCTTGGGTCCCTCTCTTCGATCTCCACCAGATCTCCGAATGCGGTTCCTTTGGAAAACTTGTATCTATGGACTCTCCAACAGAACAAAACTCAGAGGATTTTTCCGGCCAATCTTGTGACAATGTTCATCACCCCAGTCATAGACTCTACAATGGTCAAGGGGGTTTGCATTGTGCGAATGAATGCGTACCTACAATTGAGCACAAGTCTTTTTACACAAACAGGTTACACTCAAAAAAACTTGAACAACGACTATTAGTATTAAGGAACAATAATGGTGTCATTCGGTTTGAGCATGAGGTTCTGGTCTAAATCTTTACCATCGATGATTCTTCGGTAATTAACCCGATAAATTTTTTCCTCTGTGCCCTCGTGTCTCAAAAGTATAATTTGTCTCTTTGACGCCCATTCGGTAAAACCACCGGCAATGGCAAAAGCCTGCAAAACAGTGAGATTTTTAATTAGCGGATATTCTCCTGTATTAACTACCTCTCCAAGGACATAAAACTTTTTGCTTTGTGGATCCTCAACATCAACGGTAACGTAAGGATGTTCAACATATTTTTTTAAACCATCCTCGATTTTTTGTTTAAGTTCCAGGAGGGTCAAACCGGATGCATGCAAGTCGTCCAGAAAGGGAAAACTGATTTTTCCATCCGTTCTTACCAGAACCTTGCTTCTGGAAAGTTGAGGCTCATTCCAGGTTATAATTTCAAGAAGGTCACCACTGCCGATGGTATATGATATTAAATTTTCATTTGCAAGCGCATCGGGTCCATTGTTCGGCAAATTGTTTTGCTGTGCAGAACCTTTTCCTATTGACATAATCAACAGTGTTGCTACCAAAATAAAGACGACAATTATTTTTTTCATATCTACCCCAATTTAGTTACTCTCACGGAACGGATTCGCTCAGATTAGATTACGCCTAATCTGAGCGATTTTGTATGTAAATATCCGTCATTCCGGCTTTCGTCGGCATGACGTTGAGAAACTTTCCCGATATGAAATCACTCAGATTAGATTACGGTTACTTTTTTTTATTATAATAATATTTTTTTACATATTTTTTATATTCGTATTGAGTCAGGGATCTCATATCAACATCGTTTAGGACAGTTCCGATAATCTTTTCATGATCAATCATTTTTACCAAATCCTTCAGGTGACTTTTGAGTGTGTAACCATGCCTGACAACCAGCAGAACACCATCCACATATCTGGTCAGGGTCACCGATTCGGCTGTCATGGTAACAGGTGTGGTATCGAGTATAACAAGGCGATCACTGTACCTTTGAGAAACTTCCTTCAGCATGGCTGCCATATGCTCAGATGAAAGCAGCTCCGACGGATTTTCCGCTTGGGTGCCTGCCGGTAAAATAGTCAGTTTATTCACTTTCGTTTTAAGCAGCAAAGATGAAAGTTCTGTCTTTTGAGAAAGATGTTGACTCAAGCCGGGAAGGTCATTTCTAAACCCAAAATACTTATGGATATTTGGCTTTCGCAGATCACAATCTATCAATAACACATGCCTGTCTATTTCTTTGGCAATACTAACCGCCAGGTTGGCAGAAACAAATGATTTACCTTCGCCCGGAACCGAACTGGTTACAGCAATCATCCGGGAAATTTTACCGGATAAGGGAAAAAATATGTGCGTTCTTAAAATCTTAAATTGTTCTGCTTCAAACGAATGGGGGTTTAAAAATGTTACAAGATTTTTACTGATTGGGTTTTCCTCGAACAAAAAGTCAGAGGGTGGCCCTTGTATAGCCTTTTCCTGTTTTTCTTCTAAAGAAACTCCAGATTCAGCATTTCCGGAAACATCATTTTTTTCGTTTTGAACCACCTTTTTTTTTGGTTCAACTGGATTTAGCATATTGTTATTCCACAAAGATATTAGAAATTTTTCAGCTTGAGGACTCAACAGGTTGTTCGGACTCTGTTTGCTGTTAACTTCTGCGGATAAT
>JAWOAU010000087.1:0-6458 GCA_046498385.1 Thermoplasmata archaeon
CTCTTACCATCGATGCCTACCCCTTAGAATCACTCATGCACCTGTATCTCCCTGTGCTCGTTGTTCTGCATGTCGAAGAGCATGGCGAACATCAGGAACATGCTGCCCATCATGAATACCAGCAGTGACAGCGTTCCTCTTATGAACATGGGAGTGTTTTGATAGATCCTTAGATAGATGGTCCAGAGTGCGAAGAAAAGACCCAATCCGGTCAATCCCGCACCGAAGAAGTAGAAGAACACCAGGGGATGAAAATCCAACAGCAGATACTTGTTCTTCATCCTCCAGAAGAAGTTCTTGAAAAGCATACCTGAGACTTTGAAGATGTAAGAGCGATACCTTATATCGCTGCCCTCCTCGCCGTAAACCGCCTCTATGGGGACATCGGCCACTATCATGTCCTTTGTATTGAGCTTAACCAAAAGATCGTTACAGTAGCCGTAGCCTTCGTACATGTTCTTTATACCGACATTCCTCAACGCATAGTTGGATATCGCCGTGTAACCGTTCTGGGGGTCCATGGTCTTCCAGTAGCCGGTGGCTATCTTGGTCATGAACGTCAACAGAGCGTTACCGAAGAAACGCCACTTAGACATCTTCCGCCTGTACTTCCAGTGGATCAACCTATTACCTTTTGCGTAATCGGCCTTTCCATCGATAATAGGTTCCAGAAGAAAATGTAAGTTATCCGGGTCCATCTGGGCATCGCCGCCCATGACTGCTACGACATCGATGTTATCGTTTAGAGCCATCATATAACCGGTCTTGATTGCTCCTCCGACTCCTTTGTTCTTACTGTGTTTTATACCCACCACTTTCTGCTTGAAGTCGTGCTCCTTTTTCACCCTCTCGTCGAACACGTGTTTTTTATTGACCTTGACGGCGTGCCTTTTGATCTCAAACCATGTACCATCTTTGGAGCAGTCGTCGATAACGTACACTCTATCAACGTAATCGGGCATGGTATCGATGACCTGCCCAACGAATCCTTCTTCGTTATATGCCGGTACTACCACCGCTACAGTTTTATCCTTGTACATATGATACTCCTATCAAAAGGTTTTTCCGGCACCGTTGCCCACGGACTTGTATATGTACCCCTTTCTCTCTATTTCTTTTCTGTCGAACAAGTTTCTACCGTCGACGATCAGCTTGTTTCTCAACTCGAGAACGTCAAAATCGATATCCATGAATTCTTTGTGGTCTGTCAGAACTAACAGAGCGTCCATACCGTTGTAATCTTCCCTCCATTCAGCTCCAAATCTTTCCGCGTCGCCGTTGCTACACATGGGGTCGTAAGCGTAAACACGGGCCCCCCATTCCTTCAGACGACGGATAACAGGCTCGGCCGGGGTCTTCATGAACTCCCTGACACCGCCTCTGAAAGTCAAACCAAGGATCATCACGTTAGACCCCTTCAGCGGTCTACCGAGCTCGTTCAAACCTTCTACCACCAGATCCACCATGTGAAAGGGCATGGAATCGTTGATATCCCTTGCGGTCCTGAGCAACCTGCTACCGTTCTCGGACTGATTTATGACAAACCATGGATAGACCGGTATGCAGTGTCCTGCAACCCCTGCTCCAGGTTCGTGAATATCACAGTAATCCTGCGTATTCGCCGCTTTGAAGGTTTTAAGAGCGTCGATACCCCTGCTACCGCAGTATCTAGCAAGTTCGTTTGCCAGGGCAATATTTACATCCCTGTAAACCCCCTCAAACACCTTCACGGCTTCGGCAGAGATTATATCTTCCATCTCTACGACACCCTTTGAATTCACAAGTTCGTACATCCCCTTCAACACATTGAGCGTTCTGTGATCGTTCGCACCTATTATCTTAGGATATTGACCTAGTATATCTCTGATGGCTGTCCCGGTCATGGTCCTCTCGGGCGCGTGCCCCAAGCCAAATTCACCCAGTTTAAAACCGCTTTCCTCTAATATAGGAACCAAATTTTCAGTGGTACCTGGTGGCATTGTTGCCTCTGTAATGACCACATCACCGGGTTCCAAACCCTTTGATATGGTTTTGGATACATCCAAAACAGGACCAAGCTGTACGTTACCTTTTTCATCAGTGAGTGTCGGAACCAATATGACGCATATATCAGCTTCCTTAGCGGCCGAAATGCCGTCGGTGGTAGCTCTCAACCTACCCTCAGCCACATTCTTCTCAACCATCTCGTTCAAGCCCGGTTCTTCTTCAACGTGATTTAAACCATTGTTGACCTTATCGACCACTTTTTCGTTGATATCCACGCCGATAACGTTGGCCCCTTTATCGGCGAAAACCGCCGCAAGGGGCATCCCCATCTTTCCCAGTCCGAACACTGCTACGGTTATCTTACCTTCTTCGAACAAACCCCGTACCTCTTCAACACTTTTGTCCAATAGGTTCATTATCTATACCACCTTGATCGTACTGTTATTATCTGCACTTTCCAGTGCTTTCAAAGCTACTTTTAATACGTGAATACCATCTTCTGCCGTGACCATTGGCGTAACACCGTTCACGGCACAATCTATAAAATGTTCTATCTCCGTCTTCAAAGGTTCTTTTTTAACAAGATCGTAATCCTTCTCCCAACTTTCGTTGCAGATCGTCAAACTCTGGTCTATATAGTCCATGTAGGCCACACCCTTGGTTCCTACGACTGTTAACGTCCGTGTTTTATGAGCCGTTAACCAGTTTGTTTCGACTAAACCAGTCTTAGAATCATCAAAATCCAACATCAATATAGCATAATCTTCACAGTCAGAAGGATGTTTCACATTACCTGCACGGGCTTTTACCGTCCGAACCGATTTTCCAATCAAAAAGCTGATGACGTCTATATCGTGGACTCCAAGGTCAACGATGATACCAACGTCTCTTATCCTTATCGCCATAGGACCTACTCTTTTGGCGGATATGGATATTATATCACCGAGTTCCTCGTTATCAATGCATTCTTTCAACTTCAGCACTGCGGGGTTGAAACGCTCTATATGTCCCACCATGAGTTTGACACCGTTGTTCTTTGCTTCGTTCATAAGATACTCAGCATCTTCAAGGGTGTCTGCGATGGGTTTTTCAACGAGAACGTTAACTCCTTTTTTTATGAACTCCGATGCAACCTTTTTGTGCAAAGATGTCGGTACTACTATACTCACCACATCGAGCCCCTGATCGATCAAATCGTGATAATCCTTGAAGGCCTGCGCATGGTATTTATCGGCTATCTTTTTCGCCTGTTCAATATCGGTATCCGCCACTCCGACCAGTTTAACATCGCTAGATTCCGACAATTCGTAGAACACTCGTGCATGGTGCTGGCCCATGGCCCCTACACCCACAACTCCTGCTTTTATCATATCTGATTCCTCCTTTTTAAACTGTTCAGTATCAACCTGATATCTTCCTCCGTTACCGAGGGATGTACCGGAAGGCTCATCACCTTCTTCGAGGCATCCACAGTGATCGGATAATCAGAACTAGAGTATCCTTTCTCAATGTACAAAGGTTGATCGGTTATAGGCATGGGATAATGTACTGCCGTACCCACGCCGTCCTCTCTCAACGCAGCCATCAACTCCTCCCTGCTCATTGGATGATCGTCCTCCACCTTAACAACATACTGGTGGAAGACGTGCTTAACACCGTCAACGACCGCCGGAGGTGTCAAACCAGGTATCTTCTTTATCTCACTAGTCAACATCTCAGCGTTTTTTATCCTTTTATCGTTCCACGAATCAAGCTTCTCAAGCTGACATCTACCGATGGCGGCCGCTATGTTGGTCATCCTAAGATTGTAACCCAACATATCGTGTGTGTACTTCGCACTCTGGCCGTGATCTCTGACCAAGTTGGCTTTACGGTCGATGTCTTCATCGTTGGTAACAACTATACCACCTTCACTGGTGGTCATGTTCTTGGTCGGGTAAAAGCTGAAGGTTCCGGCGTCGCCGATGGATCCAACTTTTTGACCTTTATATTCAGCACCGTGTGCCTGACACGCATCCTCTATCAGATACAGTCCGTGGTCCTCCGCTATATCTTTGAAGGCACCCATGTTTGCAGGCTGTCCGAAGAGATGAACGACCAGTATCGCTTTGGTCTTATCGTTTATCTTCTCCATAACCAGTTCGGGATCCAGATTGAAACTGTCCTCTTCGATATCACTGAACACCGGCTTTGCTCCTTGAAACAGTACACAGTTGGATGACGCTATGAATGAAAAAGGTGAGGTGATGACTTCGTCACCATGCCCTATATCCATGGACTTCAAAGCTACATCCAAGGCCGCAGTGCCGTTGGATACCGCTTTTCCGTATCTAGCGCCAAGATAATCGGCAAATTCTTCTTCGAATTTTTTAACTATTTCACCCTGTGCCAGCATACCGCTATCGAGCACTTCTTTTATGCTTTTTAGTTCTTTTTCACCTATCAAAGGTTTCGCAATATGTATCATTATATCACCTGGTATCTTCTCGATTTTCTCCTTCTAACTTTTTAACCTTCCTAAATATTTTGCTATCAACTTTCACATGTTTATCGCATTTAGAGCAAGAAAGCACCATGAAATCGTCATTTTCCTCGTATACTTCGGATAATCTACTGCCGCAGTAACAAACGAAGCCCTTGAGTACCGCCGGGTTTCCATATACCAGACCAAAATCAGGTACATCTTTTGTAACAACCGCTCCTGCCCCAACCATGGAGTATTCTCCGATGGTAACTCCTGATATCACCGTTGCATGGGCACCGATGGATGCACCCTTTTTTACCAGGGTCTCAACGGCGACCCAGCCATTGTTGTTTGCTCTGGGGTATAGGTCATTAGTGAATGTCATGTGCGGGCCCAAAAAAACATCGTCTTTTACAAGAACACCCTTGTATAAACTCACCCCGTTCTGTATCCTGACATTGTCTCCGATCACTACACCTTCGTCCACGTAAACATCCTTACCCAGATTACAGTTTTTACCGATCTTAGAGCCGCTTCTAACGTGGGCGTAGTGCCATATCTTTGTGTCTTCACCAATATCTGCGTCTTTTTCTACCGTTGACGTTTTCTGGTTGAAGTAATCTTTAGTCATTTCTTTACCTCATTATCGCATATTCAGATAGTAAACAGAGATGTTATATCATACACATTTCACGGTTTATCCCAGAGTATACCTTCTGCCAAAAAAACATTTTATATATATAAATTTTCCCTTTTTTCTATTTATAGTGTTAGACATAACTAATTTGTTATTTTTGAGTAGAATTTTTTAATCCACCCTTTAGCGAAGGTTTTCTTTTTGCTAAACCGATTAAAGAGTTTCTGGATTGTTTTTTGAAACTCTTTTAAGGTGAGAATTCCACCAGTCTAAAGTGAGCAAGGCGAACGGTGACTGGTGGAATTCTCACCTTAAAAACTCAAGTTCAAAACCGTCCCAGGCTAAGATCCTTCTTTTTGGTTAATATTTCCTACCTCTATCTATTCGGTCCACAGAAGGAAGGACCAACATCTTCAATCAAGATTGATTTTTTTGGAAAACTTTTCAAGTATGTCTTCTTGACCGTAGAATTTTTCTTTCTCTCTCAAAAGTATATCTGCTTCGTTTAATTCCCTCAAATGTTTCAACGTTTTCAATTTATTTCTTTTTATCGATTGGTCGTAGATGTATTTCATCCTCTCTCTTAATTCCCCTTCATCCATTCTAAGCATCGTATCAGATTCGACGGCGGATAGGTAATAGGTATTTGATATCCTTGCATAGGGTACCACGTTCTGTAGATTTAATCCGTCAACTATATCGATGTAAGCATTTTCCAAAAGTTCCTTAATTATCCTTATTTCATTTTCCGTACTCAAACTCATTCCGGGCATGGACTGTAATTCTCTCATTTTTTCTCCCGGATAAAAAGTATACTCGTCATCGGTTTCAATATATCCATATCTCATTAAAAACATCACATACTTATCCGCCTGCTTATATTCTCTATAAGCCCGTACTGATCGCATAGTTATATCTTCATATTCGCACAGATAGTTTAATATCTCCGTGAGCACGTTCAAGCCAACTCTCACATCTGGAATCCCCGCGACTCGTGGATAGATTATCTCCATCAATTTTACTTCAGTATCTAACGGGAACCACTTTCTCGTGTTAGATGATTTTCCTTTCATGTATATACACCACACCTAAGACCTTTCTCAAACAGTGTGTAACTACTCTTGAATCACTACAAGCCCATAATAGTATTTTCATTAAACATACGGAGGTAAACAAATAAAACGTAATCTCACAAAGTAATCAAACAGACCCTACTCTACCCCACGAGTCCTATCCTCACAGTCATAACTCATCACGATTATGAAACTCGTCCGTTTTTTCATACATCCAGACATCCAAACTTCCGCTTCCCACTCAACCCCAAAACCATTATGAACAACGGCAGTTATTCCCCAATATTTTATGAACAAC
>JAWOAU010000055.1:0-6547 GCA_046498385.1 Thermoplasmata archaeon
ACGATTTCGACTATCCTTTCAAAGACAAAGCTATCCAGATGGCCTCTATACGCTCAGGAGGTAACATTCGCCGTTTTTTTACTTATACAAAACATGCGTGGACCATTTATAAAGGTAAAGACGAAAAGGTTCTCGATGAGTCAGATATGAAACAAGGTATGATCAATGTGGATAGGGCAGTGCTGGGAAGCCTTGATATCACGGGTCTGAAGATCGTTTGGAATAGTACCATAGGCAAACCCAACAAGACATTGTTGGCTCATCAGTCCAATGTTCATCCCAAAACACTGGATAATCGAATAAAGGAAGATCTTTCCGGACTTGTCACACAAGTAAGAGAGGGGAAAGAGGTCTATGTGTACTCGATATATTCAAAATTACCGGATGGAAAGGAAATATTAGAAAAAATTTTGAAAGATCTAGAACATTTCAACGATGTTGCCGATTGATGGATCTGATACGTCCGACATATCCGAATCATCAATTTTACAGGATGCTTGAATTATATCTATCCTACGGTCTTCAAGATCTTTTCTTCGCCCGCCTTAAAGTGTAAAATATCGCTACAAGATAAAAGATAAAGCCCAGTATCAGTTGTATGAATACCGTCCCGTCATAAATCACACTACCGATGAACTCATCTGACGGTCGATAAAGGGTGAATAGCCAGTAAACCATGGTCGCAAGTAAAGGCATAAAGAAAAATACCAAAGTTCCTTTCAATTCCACCTCACCTTCCAATTGCTTCAGGATAGTGGGCCCGTTCTTTCTACGAGAATACGCCCGCAAAGCAAGTAAAACGATACAAAGATGTCCTAACAGTATGAGGACCAAAAATGATAAAGCGATGAACTGTATAATCAAAAAAAACAGTATCACTGCAAATATGATGCCGTCCTCGATCTTTGATGGGCGGAATTCGGACTGCCATATACCCTTTCTACCCAGTAGATAATGAGAGCCGATATAAAGGAGTGTCAGAAAAAACACAAGGAAAGCGAATTCAAGAACAGGCCATTGACCAGTTCTGAAACCATCCTCAAACTCGGGCCCCATCTGTCTGGGTGTCCAATACACTATGGACCAAAATCCCCAGAAAATACCTATCAGGGTAGAGGAGAGCCCCAACCTGAAATAGTCTTTATTTATCAACCATTTACGATGTAAATACCAACCTATCATAACCGAGATAAGGGTATGCCAGCCTACGAAATAGGAGAGCATGGTAAACACGGTAATATCCTGTAAAATTATCCCTGTGAACAATCCTTCAACATAAAGAGGGTACAACACTGCCACCAGTACAAAGGGCCAGAATTTAGCAACTGAAAAAAATTCGATCGCACGTACGATAATATAAACACCTACCACATAAACCAGGATCAGAATGAGTAATGAGTAACCCTGTATGTACCAGTACATTTTTTCAGAAAAAAAAACTACTATGATAGTAGAAGAAAGCAAAAAGATCCAGCGGTGGCAAAAAGGTAAAAAGTTTTTACGCCGGACCGCCTTATTATCCTCAACAGACATGATAGGCTATAGCATATTCGATATTAATATGTTAACATACCGACCGGATGCGATCTACCGCCCTATCCAAACTACCGATGGTCTCTATCCATGGGTCTGCCGCACGAGGATTCCTCTACCTCGGGACAGGGTCCCCGGAGGCACGGCGCACAGGAGTCCCTCGAATATGATGGGAAAGACCTCCTTGCACGGCTCCAGCATCCTTCCGGCCATCTCACGTATCTTCCACTGGGCCCTTCGACAACATCTGGGGGAGAAAAAATGCCACAGTTCCCGGGCGTCCATTCCTTCCGCATCCCGCTGATCAAGATATATCTCGGAATACTTCACCATCCACCATACGTATCTCTCCTTCCGTTTCCATCTTATTCAATACGCCTATAATCCATTCATCTTCCTCTCCGATATAATCAATTAACTTTGTTATCCGAAAACTGCCGGAGTCAAGAAGTGTGTTTATTCTGTATTTTACAACCTCCTCGGAGGCAAGTTCTTCGAAATCAGAATAATATGGTATCTCAAAATCATACATTTCAACGAATTCGTTCAAGCCTACAAAAAAAAAGGAAAGCCATGCCTTTCCGGTTGATTTTTCGCTCTGACATATGATCTCGTCTTTTATCACATCAAAATTCAATCCGTGTACGTATAGTTCCTTCATGTCTTCTCTATCCCTGACCCGAGAAGTGATGCTTTTTAAAATGAATATGTCTTCGGGAGACATCACATTTACATTCAAATTTCCAGAGACGAAAAACTCTTTGGCCCTGGACATCATCCCTTGAGAAAGCAGCAATC
Source organism: Thermoplasmata archaeon (assembly GCA_046498385.1). Taxonomy (GTDB): domain Archaea; phylum Thermoplasmatota; class Thermoplasmata; order Halarchaeoplasmatales; family Halarchaeoplasmataceae; genus Halarchaeoplasma. Next base: position 2,332 of record JAWOAU010000055.1, read on the forward strand.
CATTGGCTATCTTTTTCACAAAGAGATCGAACCTGAAGCCGTCTTGATTTTGTAAAACCAGTCTGGTCTTCATCTTTTCATAGGCACCATTTGCTTCCACTTCAAAATATCCCGAATCAATCAATATTTCCTTCAGCCGTCTAAATTCTTCGGAATTTTTGACCACACCGTCCACATCTTTAGTTGCAGACTTCAATCCTCTGATGCTCATGGCACCTCCGCCAAGCATGTAGAACTCGATGGGAAGCGAAATCTTACCTATTTTGATCAACTCGTTTTCTATATACTCTTTATTGAAGTTCTTTCTCATATTATCACATCATACTCCTTTGCGATCTCCTGGTATTCATCCCAAGCAGGTAAGAATTTCTTTGTCCGTTTCCGGGAATCCAAAAATTCCAATAATGCCTTGAAATGCTTTTCCAGGCCGTAGATCCCTGCCAATTCCATCATACCCTCGGGCATCTCTTTCTGATACAGCAAACAGGCATACGTGTTGTATGTAACGCTGTTCTCATCCACTAATATCGTATGTAAGATAATCTCTCTAACATCCAATTCCCGATGTGTAACAAAATAATAATTTTTGTCAGTGATGATCGGGAGGCTGTATTCAAAGAATCTGCTTACAGCGGTCCTCTCGATATCGATATCCTCGGAAGTTTTAAAGAGAAATTCGAAACCCATCTGCCACAATATATTGCTGTCTTCGGCAAATCCTTTAGCCCTCTTTTCATTTTTATACAAACAATAACTGTTCACGAACTCAGAAACCTCTGTCAGATTACCATTCAATACGTATTTACTCCTATCTCTTTTGACTATACCTACATTCAAAAACTTCTTTAAACGACTTCTGATGTATTGCCTGGATAGGCCAGTTAAAAACACTATATCTTTGATCCTTTTGGGTAAAACTCCAAGGATCTTCAAACCGGAATGTGAAAACAGCTCTTCGATATCCCAATCAGGATATTCATTAACGATAGTCTGTAGAATCGATGAATGCGAGGTATCTGCTCTTTTCACATACACCTTCTTGCCTTCTCTCCGTCTTTCGAACAAGCCGTTTCCCCTTTCCAAAGAGCCGGAGACATATTTGGAAACGGTGGAGATATCCAGTCCGGACTTTTCAGATAATTCAGACATGGAGCTCTCCCCATCCAATGCTCTGAATATCCTAAGTTCGGTGGTAGACATCATATGTAAGATAATAACCAACTGTATTATAAATAATTTTGCTAATAGTTTACATACATGGGAACAATTGCCGTGTCGGAATATCTCCACCAGCTACCCCTCATCACAAAGATTAATTAGTAAGACCGTCTTACGTATATCGAATATGAGTGAAGTAACGTTGACCCGGCTCTCGTCCAAGGGGCAAGTAGTGATCCCGAAATCGCTAAGGGATATCATGGGATTGGAAGATGGAGATGTATTCGCCATGTATGGAGAGGATGATACCATCGTGTTAAAAAGAGTGGATATTCCATCGGAAGAAGAATTCGTAAGATTACTTGAATGGGGCGAGAGTTTCGCAAAAAAGAAAAAAATAACAAAAAAAGAGGTTATGAAAGCTATCGAGGAATACAGGAAAGGCGAGTGAAACGTTATGCGAGTTTTTCTTGACACTAATGTACTCATCTCGGCATTTTTTTGGAACGGAAATGAAAGGAAAGTTTTGCTTAAATGTAAAGAAAAAAGATGGGTCTCCGTCACATCTCAAGCAATAATAAAAGAATTGAATGATGTTTTAATCAATAAATTCGAAGTCCCTGAGCGTAAAGTTACAGAATACATTCAAGATATTCTTTTCTTCTCGGAATTCGTTTTCACATCCGGTGAATTAGAAATCATTAAAAGTGATCTATCAGATAATAGAATTATTGAGACTGCGGTCAAGGGAAACAGTCACAGAATTATAACAGGCGATCATCATCTTCTCGATTTAAAAGAATATAAGAATATTAGTATCAAAAAAGCTAGTGAACTAATATAATTAATATTCGTCACTAACAGACACTTATCATCGAGCCTTCTAGCATATTAGGTAGATAAAAGCAGGTTTTGAGCAAGGCAGCATACCACCAGCTATCTCCCAACACCCTAAACCATTAAAACAATTGTTACAATATGGCTACCACTATCGATAAGAAAACGAAGGTGCGATCGGCGGACTATAAGTTGGGGGACCGGGCCTATGATGAGGTACTTCAGTTATTGATGGATAACGTATCCCCTGAGGATGTAACCGCCGAACATCTAAGAAAACATTATCGTAGATTGGATGACTTCAAAGGACTTTCAAAGGAAGACTTCAAAGAACGATTGAAAACATGGGTTCTTGCATGGTAGTTCAGCATCCCTACATATGGATATGTTATTTCTGTACAGAGAAACCCGAGATGGAACTAATGTACAGATCCCACCAGATCGGTAACGTCCATCACTGCCAATAGCTCGGAATCTACTTCGCTCTTATCCGGAACGAAGATGAATCGTTTCTTTGCTTCTATTTTAGATAACACTTCCTCAGCTCTAGCGATATCTCTACCACTAACATTCTTTTTCCATTTCACTTCGCCGACGATCTCCGGCTTTTTGAACTTCAACAAACAAACATCTACGTCATCATCGGGAGTTTCTATCACCGCTTCGGCCAACCCGTGTTTTTTTGCTAGAAATTCGCGGATCACATCCTCCATAAGAACAGAAAATACTTCGGTGATCAATCTATCCAATTCTTCTCCGGAAGGTTCACGCTCCGAGATGTTGTAATGTTCGTCCCCGTAGTAATAAAGATGTACCAGATGAGAAGGGTGGCCATATCTGTATCTGTTCTTGTTATACACCTTCGTCTTCTTCAAAATGCCTAATTCCACCATATTGGCCAGGTACTGCTGCACCAAGCTGGGATCATTCTTGTCTATCAATCGATGAGAGAACAGATAATCCGCTATTCGCCCCGAAACCACATGACCGGTGGCGACCGCCCTCAGAACACCTTCATAGATGGCAGATAGATGTCGTTCCTCCTCCAGAAATATCTCACCTACCAAGGCTGGTATGGTCTTTAAAGAACCGGAAAGAACTTCTCGCAGTATATCTCTAGCATCCCCTTTGCCCATATAATCGATGGTGATAGGTTCTCTAAGGACCAGGGCCAACTCCATAAGTTCTTTCTTTCCTTGGACATCTAATCCATTGAGAATGTCTGAAAGCTCTATCAACGGTACAGATACTTCTGCAAACAAACCCATAAGAGGAGAACGTTCATCCAGCAACTTTTTTGAAAGATACAACGTGGAAGAGACCAGTATGAGCCTACCACTTTTCTTCATGCTGTGCAATAGATCGAAAAGATCGTCTCCCAAACGGTGAAACTCGTCAACAACCACGGTTTTTCCGTTTGACAGTTCCAATTGTAACACTTCGGTGAAGGTATCGTAAACCATGCTCTTCATCTGTCCGTCTCCCCCGGTCAATATGCTCCTATCTCTCTTTACAAAAAAATACCGATCATGGGGGACGAACTCCCTGATCAAAAAGGTCTTCCCTGTCTTCCTTCGACCATATACAAGGGTCCACTTGGACATACCGGCTATTCTCCCCACCAACTCGGGTCTGTCGATAATCATGATTAGTATAATTGCAGTTATTGTTTAAAAAACTTTTGTTTTAATCCCTCCGATCCATTTCGCAAAACTACAGTTACACTCCGTCAAATTGTAACATCCGACTCAATAGTTACATACTGATCAGTATACTCTACCCTTAAGGATTAACAAGATTTTGACCCAAGAACCCGTCCGAAGACCGGTCGGAGGTCATCCGTAATATAGTGTGTTATTTTATGGGAACACCGTAAAACATTGATAACCTTTATAACGATGATAAAGTTTATAATACCGGGAAGCGATGGTAATACCCGAAAGTTACCATAAGAAAGTGATGAGATGAAATTCAAAACCGACCCGTTCTATCTCTACCCCATAAAAGAGTCGTTGATCGACACATTGTTAATAGATAGAGAAAAAGAATGCCAGATGATAAAGGCGATCTTAGAAACGGACTTCAAAGAGATATGTCCGCTGATCGGAGGTATCGGCACCGGTAAAAGCAGTACCGCCATATACACATATCGTGAAGCGAAAAAACTGGATAAAAATGTTAAATTGATCAACGGGTTGGACGATTTTGAGGATCTCGTGGA
>JAWOAU010000079.1:0-10136 GCA_046498385.1 Thermoplasmata archaeon
CAAAAAATCATATATACCTAGAAGATTGTAGGAGTTATCGTGCATAAAAAAACCATCACATGAGAAACTTTGTAAAATTAACACATCTTTTTTGTCTTGAGCTTAGCCATACACTCTTTAAACGAAAATATGCCGCCGAATTCGATGTGATCGATAGATGTAACCTTAGATATAATCATTGTTATAATCTGGGACTGTCAAAAGTTTAGTGATTTCACAGATTTTCACAGTTCATGAAAATTTATCCAGTATATCATACTCCATTATGCATTATTAGGAAATGATCAAATATCACTAAGAATCTGACAGGCTCTATAATCTTCAATCAAACGATGTGAAAAAAACGGAAGTGCCTTTCGAGGTATGGAAAAAAAGATTCGAAGACATGTACGGCTCGGGAATAAGACTGGTACAACTAATAGGAGGTGGACCGACCTTACGGATGGATGTGATCGAATTGGTGGTCGAAACTTTTCCCTTTGTGCATGTTTCTACCAACGGTTTGATAAAACTAAGGAAGGAATGCGATTTGAATATCATATTATCAATAGATGGTATGAGGGAGAATAACGATAAAATCTGCGGGGACGGAGTATTCGATAGGGCCATCGACAATTATTCAGGGGATGGACGTGTTGTGATAAATATGGTCCTTACCAGGGAGAATTATAAAGACCTTGAGGAGGTGGTATTACTAGCAAAGAGATGTAATCTTAAAGTGGTTCTTTGCAACATATTCAGCACAACTGCGGATTACGATGATAGAAAAATAGCAAATGAGGATCGCTAGAACATAATCCGTGAACTAAGACAGGTCAGATCTCTTTATCCTGATACCCTTTTGATGAATGAAATGATGATATCATGGTTCGAAAGGGCGGACCACAGGGACCGATGTTATTGGAGAGATAATATATACCATTATAACGTAGACTGGACTCCAAGGACATGCTATTCAGAAAAACCAGACTGTAGTAATTGCGGATGCATGGCAGGAGCAATGCAGCAGCCTTTTAAGATGATGAGGTACCCTTTTGATCTTATAAAAATAGTCGCTATCCCCCCTTGTCGATAACATCCCTAAAATAAATGACAAAACATATCGACCGGAGTTGGAAATATGATGTCAAAAAACTGTTATAACCGGGGACGGATAAGAGTTGTATGCGATTGATAGTTTCCTCTAAAAGCGATCCGGCGAGTTTAAATATACAGGATAAATTATTGACTTCTAATTGGAAATGTATGGGAGAATATATGGGAACTCCTTTTTATCGAAGAGATAATGATATTTTGGTAACCGTTAAAGAACACCATATATATGTAGATGAGGTAGATAAGGAAGTTTCTGAATTGATAGGTGAAACCATAGACCTCGTAGTCTATATTTCCAAGCACGCTTCAAAAGCCGGTATACATTCCCTCACGGTCCATCCTGTCGGTAATTTCGGTAGGGCAAAATTCGGGGGAAAATCCAACGTTCTCGTCCCTCCCGCACCTATGGAGATGACCTTTGCTTTAAGGCGACTGCATGAGAATGCAAAAAAAATGGGATTAAATAGGGATTATGAAGTGTCCTTTGAGGTTACTCATCACGGTCCATACCTTACGACGCCTACGTATTACATAGAGATAGGCAGTGACAAACAGTCCTGGATGAACGATAGGGCTGGAAAGGCAGTGGCTTCCACTGTGATAGAGCAAGGTGATTATGAAGCAGGGAGGGTGACTACGGTGGTATGTATCGGCGGAGGACACTATGCACCTCATTTTACAGACATGGTCAAAGAAAAAGAGGTGGCGGTCGGGCATATGGTTCCTGGCTGGGCTTTAAAGAATCTTACTGAAAAAGGATTAGCTACCGCTTTAAAACAGTCAAAAACGAACTTGGTATGCGTGGATCCCGGCGGACTTAAAAGTTCTTTCTCCAAATGTATCACAAAGTGGTGCGAGAATATCGGTGCTGAGATGGTCGAACCTTCGGATATATAATCTACTGTACCTTTTCCCATTTTTGAAGTTCCATCACCACAGATAATGTTTTTCCCTCTTTGATCTCCTCTCGTATTCGATTCTCCTTTTCCATGACATCCAGGGATCTATTTGCGATCATGAGGGCTTCCTCTTTTGGTATTACCATCACACCGCTGGCATCTCCGATTATCCAATCGCCTTGTCTAATGCGCACTCCTCCACATACGATATCAACCTTAACACCTCCGTAACCTTTTGGTTCTCCTGCGTTGGAAGCGATGTGCCTAGCGAAAACAGGGAAATCTATTTTCTCTATATCGTCGATATCCCTGACCGCACCATCTATAACGATACCCGAAATATCCCTTATCTTGGCGGATAAAGATGCGAGCTCTCCCCATACGGCGGTTTCACCTCCGTTGGAATCTACCACTATGATATCTCCTTCGTCTGCTCTCTCGATGGCTTCTACGGGCTTCGCCCAATCTCCGTCTACTGTCTTTACCGTAAAAGCCTTTCCGATTATCTTTTCACCGTGGGCGGTAAGCTGATGGATTCCTTTCATGCACGGACATCGGTGCATAGCATCGGATACGTTGGGAGTTGATACCTTTGTCAGACATTTTCTTATTTCATGAGGTCCAAATTTCTTTGACACCTCCGAGTCCATAGAAATCCCTTGATCGATTGCTCTTTTTATGTTTTCGGCGGATTTACGAACATTTTTTGCCTTTATAATTGAGCCCCCGACTATAATTATCTCCACACCCTTTTTAACTATAGATGCGGCATTCTCGGAATTGATTCCTCCTGCGACCGCCACTGGTACGCTGCTGTTTTCAATTATTTTTGACAGTACCCGGAGAGGGTTCTCTCCCTTCATCTGGGAATCTATTCCCACGTGCACCCCGACATAATCAACACCAAGTTTACACACCTCTTTTGTGCGCTCCGCCGGATTGGATACTCCCAGCATGTCCGCAGTGATCTTTGTATCGTAGTTCCGGGCCGCCCGGACGGCCTCTTTCAAAGTTTCGTCGTCGGATGCAGCGAGCACAACAACTATGTCCGCACCGGCCTTAGCTGCGATCTTGACCTCTAAGCCACCTACGTCCATGGTTTTCATATCTGCCACTATCTCGTTGTTGGGAAATTCTGCCTTTAACTTCCTTACCGCTTCCATGCCTTCTGATTTGATCAAAGGAGTCCCAGCTTCGATTATATCCCCCCCTCCTTCTACAGCTTCTTTTGCTATCTTTATTGCTCTTTTAAGGTTCATCAAGTCCAGCGCAACCTGCAGTTTCACACTCATATATCGGAATTCGAGTGGATGATTAAAAAGATGTCGCTCTGAAGTAAGTTTGAATATAATAAAATCAGGGTTAGATTTAAATAGTGTGACAAGGTATGATGCAAAAAATGAAACAATATTTTTGCAGGGGGAACGTATGACATGATTCGGTTCGGGCCTAGTGGGATACCTTTGTCGTGTAAGGGGAGAACCCTCTTAGATGGTGTTCTAGATGTTCATAAATTAGGATTGACCGCCATGGAGGTGCAGTTCCTCCGTACCAACGTAACTCGTCGCCCGATAACCGATGAAGAGATAGGTATAAAAAGCAGGGATGTGGAGAAAAAATTCATTATAGGGGTAAATAGACTGCCCGATGATAGACAAATATTTGTGGAAGATCTGGATAAGGAACTTGAAGTAGGGGATATGATAGATTACTTGGCTGGGGGGATTGCAGAGGAGTTTTACAGGCTTCCCTTAGTAGGGCAAATAGCGCGGGAGCTAGATGTGTATCTCACCATGCATACCCCGTATTACATGAAATTTACTTCCAAAGATGATGAATTAGTAGATAAATCTAAAATAGCCTTCAAGTATACTGCGGTACAGGCCAATGAGATGGGTGCAAATATTATCAACACCCACCTTGGTCTGCTAGATGAGGGCGTTGGGACCAAAGATGTACGTGATGATGTTGTTGATAATGTTAGGGAGTTAAGAAACTGGATGGATGAATACTATGATAACCCCCCGTTGATTGGGTTGGAGAACCAGGCGGGAGAAGATGCCTACGGAAGTTTAGATGAAATTTTAGGGGTCTGTAAACAGGTATCCGGAACGATTCCAGTAATCAATTTTCCACATATAAAGGCCCGAGGAGAGTTTGAGCTTGAGGATGCAGAAGATTTTGGGAATGTTTTGGATAAATGCAAGAGATTCGTTTCATCCAATTATTACATCAATTTTTCAGGGATGGAGATAAGGAGAGATAACTATCGTTTGACGCCTATAAAACGTGGCGAACTCAGTTTTGAACCATTCGTGGATTATTTGATTGATGAGTACCCTGAAGTTACCATAATTTCCAGCTCACCCCTTAAAGAACATGATGCAATGTATATGAAAGTTATATTCGAACGTATCTACGCTCGAGAGGTAGCAAAGGACCTTAGGAGGAAAAAAAAGTGACCACTCGATTCTCAGAATCTATAGAACACATATGTAATTCTTTGAATAAGGTTTTAATGAATTCCAACAGAAGTGACGTTCGTGAAACTGCTAACACCATCATTGACGCCCCTAAAATATTTATATACGGCGCCGGTCGTTCCGGCTTGGTGGGCAGAACATTCGCAATGAGGTTGATGCAGCTGGGCCAGCGTGCTTTTTTTATAGGCGAGACCATCACCCCGGCGGTCAAGGATGAAGACTGCGTTTTATTCGTTTCTAAAACCGGTGAAACCCAAACTGCGATACAGGCGGCAAGAATAGTTAGTAATCGGGTCAAAGCAAAAAAAATAGTTCTTACCTCAAGCCCTGAATCGCCGTTGGCAAGTTTTGCAGATGTTCTCATGGTCCTTGATATTCCCCGAACGCAAAAGGATGCTTCTTTGGCACCTTTAGGAACTATCTTCGAAAACGCGGCTATGGTATTTCTCGACGCTTTAACCGCGCTTATCATGGATGAGATCGGTGAGAGCGAAGAGAACATGAGAGAAAGACATCCGATACTAGTTTAGATGATAGCTTAATTTTGTTCAGCATCTTTTGAAGGAAAAAGATATTTATGACAAGTACATTGACGGGAGAAGTTATACGGCGTAAATATCGATTACAGTGACTACATGTCGTATTCTAAGAAGCCCCGTAATGTAGTGGTCAATCATACGAGGTTCTGGTCCTCGTTACGGCGGTTCGAATCCGCCCGGGGCTATTGTTTTCAACTAGGGCTCGTAGGGTAGTCTGGATATCCTTTCGGCCTTCGGAGCCGATGACTGGGGTTCGAATCCCCATGAGCCCGTTTTTTTTGAGCTCTTTTGTAGCTCGTTAAACTTGCTTCGATGGACAAGGAGAATTTTTCAGTTTTTTTGGTGACGCACTTTTTTTGCATTACAAGTCTGAAAAGCTGGAACTGTATCATATTATAGCGGAACTCGTAACTTTTTGAACCAAGTTGTGATCTCCATCGTTATCCAGTGAACCTATAAATGAACAAAATTTATTTTGTGGCTAGGAGTAATTTTTCAATTCCTCCATAAGTTCAAAGAATCGATTCGTTTACTAATTACACTGTGTACGCTGGTAATTGCCAAAAAGTCTATATAACAACATGAAGGTATCCTTTATAGGAGACAGTCTTATGGCAAAGCAGAAGATAAGTTTCATAATAATCGCTTTTTTGTTAGTGGCATCCACAGGAGCGAATTTGGGGATATCTATGGGTATGGAAGCCGAGGAGTCCATACAACAAGATATAACGACACCGATAGATGAAGGTTTACCCGACGTTCCCACGTGGATAATAGGAACGTCTTGGACTTATGAGCAGGAAACGTGGTACAACTCTACTGAAGGCAATGTACACTGGGTACGCCTTGAAGAAAATGTAACCCATACTGTATCAGCAATAGAATATGTAGATATAGAAGGAGTCATGACTCCTATATACAGGGTGACTAAAACCGGAGAAGTACTTGAAGGGAACGGCCAAGTCCAAGCTCCGTTAGGTACGGCACCCTTTGAAATTGAGGAGGGATATTATGAAGGTTACATTCTATATCGAATGGACGATCTAGGTGTGCTTGAGGAGTATCAGTATAGAGATATGACAGGAACGGTAGAATTGTTTGTCAACAACTTTGAGTTAACGATGTCAAGAACCATCGTACACGAGCCAAACGTTGAAGACTATGATTTTCCACTGACTACTGAAAGGCATTTCTGGGCCAATAACACGGTAAATACGATGGGTTTTAACCACGTGATAGCAGGGTGGTCCGTAAATAATAACGAAACGATAGACGAAATAACCCACTTGAATCGGACCGTCCATGTCTCAGAGGATATTGTTCCCATCACGGTAGGTTCGAATACCTTTGATACCTTTGAAGTAATAGAGAACATGACCGGGGATGACGAGGGAACTAAGGTAAGATACTACAACGACAATATACAAAACTATGTAAAAGAGAATGCAAACTATTTGGACACCGATTGGTACAGGGTACTCGGAAGCTATTATATACCCGATAATCCGAACTCTCTGTCGGTGGAACCATCTTATTCATTTATCGGGGAAACAGTTAGTATTAGCGGTAGCTTTCCAGAACACCCCTTGGAAGAATTCAATATAAGCATCCCAATGGCGGGCATCAGCCAACAAGTTGAAGCCGATGATTCAGGTAATTTTACCTTGGACATTGAAACCCCTGATGCCGAAGATAATACTCCGTCGCCCGGAGTGTTAAGCAGCCTTGGGATAGTCGCCATGTTCCCCGGCTCCAGCGAATCGTATCAGGCAGTTACTCTTACCATTCTACCCGAGCCCGATCATATAATAATTGAGCCTGCAGAGAAAATAGTCATCGGCGGTGACAGCGTGACTTATTCGGCGATCGCTTACGATGCACAAGGCATACCTTTGATGGATGTAACGGAAGATACGTTTTGGTCAATAGACGAAGGAGCGGGAGGAGAATGGGATCAGGAAACCTATACAGCGGAGAATCCTGGAGATTGGACCGTTACAGGTACTTTCATCAATGGGAACAATACTCTAGTTGATACTGCAGAGCTCACGGTCACATCCCCGGGATATATAGAGATTGAACCCCAGACAAAAGAACTAATCGGCGGTGAAATGGTGGAATATACCGCTAAGGTTTTTGATGGCGAAGGTACTGAGATAGGAGATGTAACGGAAGATACAGTTTGGTCAATAGATCCTGGTGCAGGTGGTAGCTGGGATAATAATGTATACACTTCGGAAAACCAAGGCGTGTGGACGGTTGTCGGCAATTACACTTATGATGGTGTAAGCTATCTTGATGATGCAGAAATAACCGTTGTTGAGTTTGGTTTTTATGCTATAGAGCCAGTAGTAATGGATATAATGTCAGGAGAAAGTGTGTCTTATTCGGCCAAAATCTATGATTCGTCCCATGAGGAGATAAAAGATGTAACGGATGAGACAAACTGGTCTATAGAACCGGATGCAGGCGGTAGTTGGGATAACAACGTATACACCTCGGAGAAGACCGGCGAATGGACTGTTACTGGTACGTACTACCTTGGAGACGAAGAAATTACAGGTACAGCGACGTTGATGGTAGACCTTCTATGGGACCTTCCGACATGGAGAATCGGTTCGTATTGGACCTATTATCAGATGGGTCAAGCCTCTATTACCATAGAGGGACCTGAAGGTACTATTGAAGTAGAGATAGAAGAACTCGAAGAGAGGTTAACCTTTACCGTGTCATCCATAGAGTATGTTGAAATCGAAGGCGTCATGACTCCTGTATATAACGTCACCATCGACGGAGATATATTAGGGGGAAGTGGTGAAGTAGATGCTCCTCGCTTTGATGCCGAATTTTCAATACATGATGGTTTCACCGAAGGCTATATACTTTATCGGATGGATGACCTAGGCGTTTTGGTTGATTATCAATATCAATTCCTTGAAGGGGTTGCTTATGACCTTCCTGTTATAGGTGACGCCGATATGGATGTAACTCGGGTTAAAACGGATACACACATCCCAAATGTGGAGGATTATGATTTTCCTCTGGAACCGGGGGACCAATTTTTAGCCAATAATTCAGTGCATTCCGAAGGCTACAATCGGGTCGAAATCAGTTTTGTAGACGAAATAATCGATTTCAACCAAACTGAAAATCATACTAGGAGTGTTCAAGTATCAAATACTCTCGTTACTGCAAATGTACCCGCAGGCAACTTTGAAACGTTTAAGTTAATACAAGACGAAGTAATCAATGAAACTGAGGGTTTCCAGATAAGGTATTACTCTAGCAATGTGCAGAATTATGTTAAGGAGAATGTAACTCGATTGGGTTTACAGTGGATCAGAGTACTGGAAGAATATAATTTACCGGTGAATCCTAATTCTCTATCGATTGAACCGGCAGAATCCTTTGCCGGAGAAAATGTAACTATCCATGGTAGTTTTCCGGAATATCCTAATGAGGAGGTCATGGTCAGTATTCCTATGGCAGATATACAGGATACGGCTAATACCGATGATGCGGGCAATTTTACACTTGAACTAGAGGTACCCTACGCAGAAGATAACACACCCGCTCTCGGTGTTTTAGGAAGTCTAGGTGTGGTCGCTCAGGTTGAAGATTCATATCAGGTTGCAACCCTAACAATATTTGATACGCCTGATAATATTGCGGTAGAACCTGAATCAAAGGCGGTTATTCCCGAAGATATTGTAACTTATACCGCCACACTCTATGACGAATCCGGTAACGTGATAAAAGATGTGACCGATCAAGTCAATTGGTCTATCGACGAAGCCGCTGGTGGCACCTGGGATCAAACAATGGGAACCTATACCTCGGAAAATCCAGGCGACTGGACTGTAACCTGTGAGTTTTCATATGGCAGCGGCGAACTAATCGATGAAGCATATCTAAAGGTGGCCATACCTGACTACATCATTGTCGAACCCGACGGCGCTAGTATGGTGGCCGGAGATGATTTAGAATTCACAGCTACCGCGTATGATGAGGATGACTATGAGATAAGGGATGTGACGGAAGATACCGAATGGTCTATCCAGGAGGGGGCCGGAGGTAGTTGGATCGACAACGTATATACTTCGCAGATGCCTGGAACATGGAACGTTACCGGTAGTTACACCTACAACGAGACAGAAATGTCTCACGAGGTAGAGCTCATAGTCGCAGAGCCGGGTTATATCGAAATTGAACCTACAGGAGAAACAATAACTGCAGGGGATTCTATTTCTTATATCTCCAATGCTTATGATGGATTAGGAAATCATATCGGCGATGTAACCGAAGAGACTCATTGGGAGATAGAGACGGACGCAGACGGTCTGTGGGATAACAATGTATATACTGCTGAAAAGGCGGGTACGTGGACGGTATTCGGCACATATAATTATGAAGGTTTAGAGTTAACAGATAATGTAGAACTAACCGTTGAACATGCTGAAGAGGACCATATATTGATAACTCCCGAGAGCTCTTATATCGAAGCTGGAGAAACCCAGGCCTACAATACTACGGTCTATGATGAGTTCGGTAACGAAATAGGGGAGGTGACGGAAGACACAAATTGGTCAATAGAAGAAGAAGCGGGGGGGAGCTGGGTTGGTAATGTATATACGTCTGAAATTGCTGGTACGTGGAACGTGACAGGTGACTATAATGGTTTAATCGATAATGCAACCCTTCATGTAGTACCATCCGGTGCAGATTATATCGTGATCTCACCGGAAAATACAACCGTTACTGCAGGAGGTGCGCAGGCTTATACCGCCACGGCCTACGATGAGGGTGGGAACGAGATAGGAGATGTTACCGCTATTACATCGTGGTCCATCGAGGGCGGAGCAGGGGGAGATTGGGAAGCTAACGAATATACGTCTGAATTTGCTGGGGAATGGGTAGTAACCGGCAACTATGGCGGTTTACAAAATACCTCTATTTTGATTGTAGAGGCGGGGTCACCGGACCCCCCGACTCGCTTGATGGAGACGTGGGCGTGCGCTCATCCGCACGACCTGGGAACGGGGCAATCGCTCCAATTCATACCTTACACAAGTGATTCCTCCTTCGAAAAATCACCTGTTTAGGTGATTGTTTAACCCTTC
>JAWOAU010000017.1:0-5059 GCA_046498385.1 Thermoplasmata archaeon
AAATCAGGTTAAAATCAGACCATAGTGGGATTGAAATGCGGCGGGGGTTTGTTTCTTTTGCCATCGTATCTAAAGTTAAAATCAGACCATAGTGGGATTGAAATTGGCCTACACATAGCACCATAAACTCCCCCTAAGCCGTTAAAATCAGACCATAGTGGGATTGAAATATGGTGATCCAGATTATGCTGAAACAACGATGATTTGTTAAAATCAGACCATAGTGGGATTGAAATGTTGTTTCTTCTTTTCCTCGTCCCGAAGGTTGGATGTTAAAATCAGACCATAGTGGGATTGAAATGGTTCAGGACAGGGTCAATGAATACAAGCTGTTCTCGTTAAAATCAGACCATAGTGGGATTGAAATCTTGAGAGTTCGTTTTCTTATCGTTTTTTGCTCGTTGTTAAAATCAGACCATAGTGGGATTGAAATTTTGTGCCCTTCCATGTAGTCTTGTAACCCATCCTAGTTAAAATCAGACCATAGTGGGATTGAAATGCTGCTCCTGCAATGCCTGGGTGGCGTACACGATCAGTTAAAATCAGACCATAGTGGGATTGAAATGGCACCTGCGATCTCCCACTGATGACCGTCGGGATCGGTGAAATAACCACTCCCATGGGTCTTTTGCGGCTCCTTTGAAGATATCATCTACATCACTTCTCAGCCGTCAGCAAGGAGTAATAATGCTTTAGTCCATAGATACGGGAAGATCGATGATAGAATAGCCCAAGAGATATTAGTCGAACACCTAGACGATTTTTATGAATTTAACGAAGTGATCGAGGAATTCCCTTACAAGGTCATTGACGTCTAACAAGAAAGATTGTCCTTTCTTGTGAGTCTCATAATTATGAAATAATTCTAAGTTAATTGGAATTATTATTCCAATATATATTGAACTAGGAAAGTGGCTTTTCTATAGTTTCTATTATATGTGTTTATTCAACTTCATTAAAACGTTGGAAAAAACATCCCGGAAATCCGGCAGTTCCCTCAGTTGATTTTTCAAAGAGTTCTTCCAGGCCTTTTTAAAAGCATCTTCTCTAGATTCAAGTTCCCGGGTATTCGGTTCGATCTTTATAAATTTGCATTTTTGATCGAATGCGTCCGCAACCTCATCGATATCCACCCGATTCCATATTTGATATACATCGTAAAGGTCTCTGGGCCTAGTTCTCTGAAAAAGGCTTCTCATCTTTTCGGCCATGATCTCCTCCAGAGAATACGTTATAATTTCCGATTCAAGAACATCTTGATACTGGTGAATCATCCTCCTAGATCCAAGTGGAAAGATAATCTTCTCGTTGTCCGATTCCGTGACATCCATTTTTATTTTTATCCTGTTCCTCCCACCTGCTAGATCCTTGAAATAGGTGTTTATCAAATATCCGTTGGGATTCTTTTCAGCCTTGATATCCTTCGAAAATTCAACCCTGGTTTTTTCTTTTGCCAAATCCACGGTATCGTGCATTATCTCATCAAGAGTTTTTACATCTATATCTGAAAGCAAGGTGAAATCAAGGTCATCCTGAGGAACACCTTCCGAAGGAGAAGAGGAATTTTATTCCTCAGAATCGGAAAACCTGTAATTCTCGATATACATCTTCTTTATGCATGTTCCTCCCTTGAAAGCCATATCGGTACATACCGAAAAAAGTGAATCTAGTAAAATATCCTGAGCGTAATCTCTCTGAATCGTAGACAGGGGCACTCCGTGTTTTCTGGCCTTTTCCTTTATTTCACTTTTTCTGATCATTCGAGCTCTCCAAGTATCTTATCATCCAGATTTACCATCAATCTCCATTTTGACGACCGTTTGCCTTTTTTGGGCATTGTGGGATCCAGATAAAGATAATTTCTCGTGTCAACCTTTTCAATCGGAATATCGATTTCGAGAAGATCCGATAAATACCCCAGTCTTCGTATGACGCCGGTATTTCCTATCTTTTCTGCATATCTTGCCAGTCTTTCCTTATCAAAACTTTTGGTTTTGATAGCTTTAGCAACCTCTACTATACCGCCGCAGTAATGAGGTTTGTCCAGACAATCCACGATCGTTTTTTCTCTTTCGGTTATTTTAACTTCGTTCTCATCTATCCATTCTTTTCTGATCCCGAAGAACTTGTCGGGCTTTATCCGGATCACCTTGTAATCCACTCCGAATATCTCTAAAGAACGGTTTTTCTTCCTGGACGTTGTCTGTATATATACGGTATTTGGGATCTGTTCGGTCATACCGTAAAAATGAAGAGCGCTCCAGTAAGAGATACAATGAGGTCTTACTAAAAGTGAGCCTATAACGAATTCGTCCAGTGTGTATTCGCCTTTTTTTGCACCCAGTGGGATGATGATATATTTACCCTTCTCTATTCTCTCGATATATCCGTTCTTTTCCAATCGAGAAAGGATCATTTTAGTCACCGAATAACTTGTCGGAAGGATCCTTTGAGCTTCTTCGAAGGTGAACGTATTTCCTTCGGCAGCCAGTTTGTCGATCATCTCATTTCTCATTTGCATACACCACGGTTGCAGATTATGTTTACTTTAGTGTATATGAATGTGAATCTGCCTTATTAACTTTACTCATCTTTCCCTGGATATGTCTTTTTCCATTGCCGGTCTACGAAGAGGAGGACTGCCTTCCTCCCCGCCCTACACCCACTGCGCTGGTTGTTGGTATCCCCCGTCGGGATGCTCGGGGTGTCTGTACTTCTTCCACCCCAAAACATTATTTATTCAGCATTCCTTTACCCGTTAAACACATATGGTGACACTACTATGCCGACTCAAACTAAACTTAAACATCTGGTCAACCGTGATTTATTCTCGAATTACTACCTAGACAATCTACTTACGGAATCTGATGCATGGAACGCATTAGATGAAGAAAAATTGAGGTCGGTATTTGAAAAACTAAAAAATATGTATTTTGAAAATAAACTAGAAATTAAAAAATGTAGTGAGGATTCCCTCGAAGACAAGTTCATTAAACCCATTTTTACTGAATTAGGATTAAAATTTGGAACTAGAGAGAAAGTAGATAAAATCCGTCGTTTTCCAGACTATGCAATATTTGAATCTAAAAAAGATCTGCGAAGGGCCTACGATAACAAGGGCGAGAAAGATTTTTACAGTAACGCATTGACCATCGCAGAGGCAAAACGTTGGGGGCAGAACCTTGATAAGATGGACAAAAGCGGTAATGTCCGTGACTTTTCTAATCCCAGCCATCAGGTGTACGCATATCAGCAGGAAACCGAGGTGGATTGGGCCATACTCACCAACGGCCAAAAGTGGCGGCTGTATTATTCGAAAACCAGCCATAAAGTGGACTCCTATTACGAGGTAGATCTCCCCATCATATTGGAGATGGACGGTGAAGAGGGTTACGAAGCATTCAAGTATTTTTATCTGTTCTTCAGGGTCGAAGCCTTCGTAAAAAACGTTAGGGGGACTTGCTTTTTGGATAGGATCTTCGAAAAATCCAATATATTTTCACAAGAATTGGAGGACGATCTAAAAGAGAATATATACGAAGCTATCAAACAGCTGGCCCAGGGTTTTCTGAATTATTCAGAGAACAAACTCGATCCCGGTTCGGATATGAAACTTATACACGACAGTTCGCTGGTTTACCTTTACAGGTTGATATTCGTTTTGTACGCAGAAAGTGAAGGCAGAGACCTTTTGGATACGAACAACAGGATATACGACGACGATTACAGTTTGAATTCTTTGAAACAGCAGGTATGTGAAGGTTTGGAGAAGGATACTTCGGAATTCAAAGGCTGGCAAACCAAGATATGGGATAGACTCGAAGAATTGTTCGTTCTGATCGATAAAGGTAGTAAAAGCAAAAAAATTCCCGAGGAGCAGCTGTATATTCCCGCTTACAACGGAGGATTGTTCAGAACCGATGTAGATGACGATGCTGCCGGTGAAAACGTTTTCTTGAATAATAACAAGGTTTCGGACCAGTACATGGCTAAAGTGATCGACCTGTTGACCAGGCACGAAAGTAAGAACGGTAAAGGCAGGGTTTTTGTGGATTACTCTTCACTCAATATCAGACATCTCGGTAGTATCTACGAGGGTTTGTTAGAATATCATCTTAACGTAGCTTCCGAAAAGATGGTTGCCGTTAAAGAGAAGAAAGAACAGAAATGGTACGCTAAAAGTGAATTCGAGGGTGACGGTAATATAATCGAAGAGTTGGACGAAGGAGAGGTTTATCTAACTACTGATAAGGGAGAAAGAAAGGCTACCGGTTCGTACTATACTCCGGAATATATCGTTCAGTACATCGTGGAGAATACGTTGGATCCTATCTTGGAAAGGATAAAGGATGAACTGCTCAGGGAGAGCGGTGGTAATTTTGCTAATGAATTCGCCGAACGTGTGTTCAAACTGAAGGTGTTGGATCCGGCTATGGGCAGCGGTCATTTCCTGACCAACGCCGTGGACCATCTTGCCCGGGAGATCATCAACGCCCGGGATAAACAGGCCGAAGAGCAGGGGATAGATACCATAGACGAATCCCACGACATACACTGGGCACGTAGACAAGTTGCACAGAGATGCATATACGGTGTGGATCTTAATCCCATGGCGGTGGAGCTGGCCAAGGTTTCACTTTGGTTGCGTACGTTAGCCGCCCGGCAGCCTCTGGCGTTCCTGGACCATCATCTGAAAACTGGTAATTCGCTTATCGGTTCCGACATCGAAGATATCGAAGAACTGGATTCCGTGGGAAAGAAAACAGCGGAGAACATCGCGACCCTGGAAGACTTCGGCATGACCTGGAAGGGAACCATGGAGGACTTGATGACCATCTACCAGGACTTCATCAAGATCGAGAACCAGGAACTCTCCGACATCAAAGAGATGGAAGAGAAGTTCCACGAGTTCGAACACGAACCGATCAAGGAGCGGCTGGAGGCCATGGCCAATGTCCATACTGCACGGGAATTCGGCATTCCACGTCGTGGCCAGCCGACCGCCGGGCTCGGTCACGCCGAGCAGCACATCGGCGATGGCGTGGCCCGCTTCCTGCCC
>JAWOAU010000074.1:0-74285 GCA_046498385.1 Thermoplasmata archaeon
AGCAGGTTGGAACTGAGGCTAGTCCGAGCGAGCGCCAAGGCGGCGAGCGCCAGTACAAGGCAGCGTAACAACAGCAGGAGCCAATGGCGCAAACGCAACCGGCGCTGATTCGATTCCCGACGCTGCCGAAGGAAACGGATGGCCGGAAATTCCAACGGCGTCGGCTTCTGGCGCATCACCAGATGCAGCACGATCGGGACCCCGACCAGCAGCGTACCTAGCAATAGTGATAGGTTAACAAATGCCATGATATTAGAATTCGTTAAAAGGTCCGTTAAAGAATCTATGATGACCACGTTATCCCTTGCGTTGGTATCCAGAAAATCTACGAGCTCAGTCAGCAGGTCGGCACCTCCGTTGTTGGAAAATATGCTTGGCCCGGAACTGCCGGTCCAGCTGCTGGGAACCATTGTCCGCTTGAAATATGCTTCAGACAGGTCCTTGAAATTGAGTCCTGTCTCGATAACGTCGTAGTAATCCTGGTTGAATGACATTTTAACCTCTTCGAGTATGTCTTCTTTAGACCTGGAAAATGATATATAGAAAATTTTTTCAGGCAGTATCGCCTCTTTGCAATTATCCCCAAGGATGATACGAAGGTCTTCCGGTGTCTCCTTAACCTTGAGTAATTTTGCGGAAGCGGTGTAAGTATACTCGATACCTCCGGCACCTATTTCAGTAAAAAGTAATACAATCGAACCAGCTGGTAATCCACCGTGCAAGATGGAGTCCAAGTCGCTGATTCCGCTGGGTATTTTCTTCATTTAGAACACCTATCTGAACAACACTATGGATATACCAATAGATTAGGTTAAACAAATACTTTACCGATGGTATTGAAATTGTGCATAATTCTTTAGGCCCCGGTGATTGATGTTTACAGGTCGTCACCTTAGTCCTAATTCGGCATCAAGATCATCTTCGTCCATACCTTCCGGATCAAAGATATCATCTTCTTTATCGGTTTCTTTGACATCCACTTCGTCTTCTTCGAATATTGCATTACATCTCGGACAGTGTGTATCCTCTTCTCCCACGCCGGCGCCACAGACAGGGCATTCAAAGATGATGGTCGGTCCACCTCCTTCGGTCTTTTCTTTCTCCGTCTTCTCGAACGCCTCTTCTATAATATCGGAGCCACTTTCCTTGACTTCTTCTGTCGGCTCTATTTGCGGTTCATCGATCGGGGTGATTTCCGTTTCCTCTTCTTTGCCGCGCTTTGCAAAGAATAAAAAGATTATTGTGATTATTACGATCAAAGCTATGAAAAATCCTAGTATCGTTCCGAGATTACGGCCGTCTTCGGATCTTTCAATCACCTCTACTGGTAGAACCATTTTGCCCATGGTGATGTTGTATTTTCCGATGGAATCTTCGTAATGTGTGAGAGTTACGGTTCTTGTTTCACCCGCCTCTATGTATTCAGATGCGGAGCCGATGAGCATCGACCTTCCGTCCGGCATCTCGACGTAGAAATCAAGATTGCACTCTCCAGACTCTTCGCCGACGTTCTCCACGTCCACCGATAATTTGAATTCCTGCATCCTCCCGAATTGTATCTCACGGGGACTTGCTCTCAGGTTGAAGAATTCAAAGCGTGCCGCACCGGTTATCTCGACCGTTACCGTGGTGACATGGGAAGTAATGCCTTGATAGCTGGCGGTGACTTCATAATCTCCCTCTGTCTCCTGGTTGAAAACTCCGTCCTCAGCGTTCTGCCATTCAAAGGCAGCCACACCGTCGGTTATCAGATTATCGTGATCGTCATATGCCGCTGCTGTGAACACCACTTCCTCACCTGGTGAAACGTTTATAGTGCCCGATGGTGAGATGGTCACTACCGCCGTTTCTCCAGGCTCTACCGTTAATGTAGCCTCGGCCGTAAGTTCCTCTTCGCCGTGTTGATACGTTCCGGTCACAGTCCACGTGCCGGTTAACTCTGCGGTATATACATTGCCGTCCCAGTCGCCTCCGGCACCAGGATTGATTGTCCAATCCGTATGCTGGGTAACATCGTCTATTTCATTATCGGAATCATCGTATGCCGCAGCTGTGTAGGCCTGCTCCGCACCGGCAGTGATCGTAGTTTCATCCGGTGAAATAACGATATACTCGATGGGTTCGGCGTCAACTACTGTTAGGGCAGCGTTGTCGGAATGCCCTTCATAGGTACCGGTCACGATCCATTCACCGGCATTCTCTGCGGTATACACGTTATCAGACCAGCTGCCTCCGGCCCCGGTTTCGATGGACCAAACGGTATCACCGGTAACATCTTCAACTACATCATGGGACTCATCGTATGCCGTAGCTGCGTAGGTAACCGTATTTCCGGCATATATGGTCTCATCTTCGGGTGAGATAACGATATATTCGATAGGTTCGGGATCGGTTACTGTGAGAGTGGCAGTATCGGAATGCCCTTCATAGGTACCGGTTACGACCCATTCGCCGGTATTCTCTGCGGTATACACGTTATCGGACCAGCTGCCTCCGGCCCCGGTTTCAATGGACCATGTTGTTTCATGTGTAACATCACCTATTTCGTCGTCAAACTCATCGTATGCCGTAGCTGTGTAGGTAACCGTATTTCCGGCATATATGCTTTCATCTTCAGGAGAGATAACGATGTAGTCCACTACTGTACCAGGATCCTCGGTAACCGTGACGCTCACAGAATCGCTGGAGTCCTCGCTGCTCACCTCAAGTGTGTAAGTACCTTCTACTCCAGCGGTCCACGTGAATGTACCAGTATATTCCTCATCCACATTCAGGGTCAAGTCTGCATAAACCTCCTCTTCTACACCTTCAACGCTGAACACTATGTCTTGAGTACCAGTTTCCTCTCCCTCGTTTTCAACAGTATATTCCACCGTAACTACCCCTCCTTCTATCACCTCTTGGCTGTAATCAATGATGTTGACTCTAAAGAAAGGCGTGTCCGTGGGTTTTTCCTCTACAGTTACGGTCGTAGGTTCGGAGGTGACCCCTTGGTAAGTGGCCGTGACCTCGTATTCTCCCGGCACGTCTTCGTTAAACACTCCGTTGGCATCGGCCCCGCTCCATGTGAAATCAGTTGGATCGTCTGTTATCAAGTTAAAGTATTGGTCCCAAGCTTCCCCGGTAAATTCCAAATCCTCGCCTTCAAAGACGGTCGCCGTTCCTGCCGGATAAATATTTACCGCATCCACACTTGTGGGTAAAACGGTAACGGTCGTAGGTTCGGAGGTGACCCCTTGGTAAGCGGCGGTGACTTGATAATCTCCTATACCTATCCGGTTGAAGACACCGTTGGAATCAGCTCCGTCCCAGTTAAAATCCGATGCGGTATCGGTGATCAAATTACCGTCACCGTCATATGCGGCAGCGGTAAACTGGAGGTCAACTCCGGCCTCTACCTCTGCGGTTGGAGAGGGTTCTATGCTCACATTCTCCACCTCTCCCGGGTCTGTTGTGAATGTTAGTGTGTCGCCTATGTTTTCTTCCCCGTTCCATTGTACGACGGCTTTGAATTCGTAAGTGGTGATCGAAACTAGGCTGGAGATATATTGTTCAAAGTTTCCTAAAGCACCCATATTTTGCGCTGTGGTTTCGGTCCAAGTTGCGGCTCCGTCTTCTCTATATCTGAAAAATACATCAACTGCTTCTTCTTGCCCTATGGATATCAGCTCACCGTGTAATGTAGCCTCCGCATTGGTTACGTCCGTAGCTTCACGGGTTTCCGCCGTTGGTATCATGTCAGGCTCGCCTAACCTTGGATAATCGTTACCATCATCGATGTACCAGATCTCGCCAGTCCATTCCGCAACTACGGCTATATCCCATCCGGCACCGTTGAAGTTGTCGTAGTTCATCATCTCCGCAGTGGATAACCCCGT
The DNA here is from genome assembly GCA_046498385.1 of Thermoplasmata archaeon. GTDB lineage: Archaea > Thermoplasmatota > Thermoplasmata > Halarchaeoplasmatales > Halarchaeoplasmataceae > Halarchaeoplasma. The sequence goes on from JAWOAU010000074.1 coordinate 3,879, forward strand.
ACCACCTGCACTGTCTGTGGTACCCGATACATCTATGTCCCAAAAGCAGTCATAGTCATTCCCGTTATTTCCTACGAGTCCGCCTACGCTACTACTCCCACTCACAGGTGCAGCGGCGTATGAATTATACACCTCTCCTCTCCAACCACCGAGGGGACCTTGGTTATTTTCTCCGATGAGCCCGCCTACGTATGTATTCCCATCTACAGTACCGGTAGCGTAACAGTTTTCTATGGTGCCGGGATTGGATGCATCTCCCTCATTACTCCCTACTAAACCTCCCACGTAGTTTTCTCCGCCAACTACCGCTTCCGAGTATGATTCATGTATATAACCGGGAGACTCTCCGGCGAATCCACAACGCCCGACAAGTCCTCCTACATAGTTATTCCCATTGACCTCTCCGGTTGTATGTGAATTTGTTACCACTGTAGATTCCTGAATTTGCCCCACTAGTCCGCCAACGCGGTTCGCACCGGTAATACTTCCGTTCACGGAAGAATTTCGAATCGTTGATGGTGCATTGCCTGACCAACCAACCAGTCCTCCGGTAAAATCCTGATCGCTGGTTATATCTACATCTTCCAATATCATATTTTCCAGGGTTGAGCCGCTGATAGCTCCAAATAAGCCGGTGTCTTGACCAGATCGATCGATATACAGGCTCCTGATAATAAATCCCTGTCCATTAAAATTGCCTGTGAATTCGCTATTGAAAGAACCTATAGGCTGCCAACCTACACCACCGTTTGCTCCAGGACCAGCAACATCGTCGTAGCCTAGGGTATCCTGGTCTAGATCGTTCATCAACTCGTAGTTAGCACTCATATCGTTGCGGATATCGTCTAGACCGTACCAATCCGTTATCTGTGTCTGTAGGATATCTTCATCAGGGGTCTCTGTCGATAACGTAACACCTACTGAAAAAAGTGAAATCAACAGCAGTAATACTAAAGTCCCAGCGTATATCCGGGTTCTATTCATATCTTTCATCTTTAATCTCCTCTATAGGAATACACCAAAGCGACTACCTGTATATTTAATTTTCATTCGAAAAGTTGCTTTGGCTCTCGTATAAAGCGCTATAACCAAGGGCCTTTATAAATATTTTTGAAGTCGGCGGTCTATCTAGTCCTTGGTTTTATTTTGTTTTTCAAGCATCGTTCCTACGGATGCCGCTAAATTTTCGTCAAAAGTTATATACTACCGATTCTCTACATCACATATTATCGGTGGTTAAATCATGGATGTATCTCCTGCTAGATACCGTAATTTATCAATGATATTCGTTCTATGTGTCTTGTTTATCTCAATGGTAACTTTAAATATCCAGGGATCCACCGAGGCTCCTGAATTGCGAGCTACGGTGGAAGAAGAGGGGATTCTCTTGGAATGGATCGCTCCTTTGAAGAGCGGTGTTACCGGCTACAATATCTACCGGGGGCATCAGGATGATCTGAGGTATATCTACCGGCATGTGGAGAGCGATGAAAATGATTATAGGGACGAAGATGTGGAGGTCGGCCGGACTTATAAGTACTGGATAACCGCACTTTATGAAGGGGTCGAATCTCGCTGTTCTAAGACCGCTTCGGTAACCATCCCCGAAAGAACAGTTCCCACGGCACCGAGGAACGTAAATATATATCCCGGTGACTCAAAGGTAATTTTAACCTGGGAACGACCATGGGACAACGGGAATAGAACAATAAATAACTATATAATATTCAGGTCGCAGGGCGGTGAAGAGTTTGAACGAATACACACCGCAGGAACGGTTTACGAGTATTTGGATACAAACGTTCAGAACGGTATCGCATATCGATACAGGGTCAAAGCAAGAAATAAAGAGGGTCTCAGTCAGGGTATAGAACCTGATGAAGTCACACCTTTGTCTGATGTTGATATCCCTGAACCCCCGTTAAATCTACGGTGTTTTGAGGGTATGGACTCAGTCGAGCTTCTATGGGAGGAACCCAAGGAGGACGGAGGTACGCCGGTTTACCGCTATAATATATACCGAGACGACTTATACATAGACACGGTGAGAAGCACATATTATCGGGACCTTGATCCAACCTCCGCCAGCTATTCCGTAAGCGCCGTTAATGCCTTGGATGAAAGCAAACAATCTGTCCCTGTAGAAGGGGGTGTTACAGGGCAGGCATATGACGCCTTAGACATATCCATCGAACATGAAGTCAAAGAAGGTTCAGTACACCTTAACTGGGATAGCGTTGATCATTCAACGGGGTATTTGGTTTATCGAGGCGAACAACCCGGATCACTTTACCCCTATGGAATAACTGAGGATCAGGAGTTCATAGATCATGATACAGAAACGGACCGCAGGTATTACTACCGTGTCATGGTCTTAGAAGGACAATCGTTAACTGGGGAATCTGATACTGTTGGGATAACCAATACGGACATAACCGACGAAGGTGGTTGGTTTGACCTTTCAGGATTATTTGTTATACTTGTAATCTGCTTGTTGATCGGTGCGGCATCGGTGGTTGTACTGTTTGTAATCCATAGAGGAAAACCTAAGGGGCCCCTTGAATAATATCCGATGACCATGTCATTCAAAAAAGAGTCTTGCCCCCCATACCAGTGAGAGTATCATTATCGGTATGCTCCCCATGAACTCAGGGATGGCTAATCCCAAATTATCGTATGGTATGGAGTGCACGAGCCATACCGAAACCAGGCTTAAAATGGTGATAGAGATAAATAAAACTCCCCAAATCGGTTCGGTCCAATCTATTAGCTGATCCACACCGATCAATGTCACGCCGACGATTGCAAGGATGTAAAATGCAATTGCGATATAAAAGTGGAACGAGGTCCCCTCTGGGAATATACCTATCAACAGAAAGAATATCATACTTGCAGTGAACAAAGACACACCAGCCACGCCTATTTTGCTCTCTATAAAACGGAATATAGCCATGGCAAATAAGAAACCGATGATCCCCGTCACTACCAAACCCATGTTGAAAACGTTAGCGTAGCTGGCTTCGGGACCTCCAAGGTCACTGAGGGCGTTCTGGGACCAACTGAACCAGCTTCGGTTTATCAGTATAGCGATACCTATGAATATGTATGCGATGACCGGTGCGATCATGCCGCAAATACCGCCGACCTCTTCAGGTACCAAATCTTCTATATCCATTACGTCCATGTTAAATCCACCTTATACATGCCCCTAATTGAAAGGGAGAATATAAAACTTTGTTAAAAATTCACGAGAAGCGGTCATCATGTTTTTATATCTATACGCCGCTGTCCGGCCATGACTCGTTTGTATCTGGTTAGGCACGGTGAAACTCAATGGAACGTAGAGGGACGTATGCAGGGATGGAAGGACTCACCCTTGACGGAACAAGGCATCAATCAGGTATTGATTTTGAGAAGAAAAATTAGAGACGTCTCCTTTTCAGAGGTATATTCCAGCACATCTAACAGGGCGCTCAAAACTGCTGAGATACTGCTGGATGGCAGAGGAGTGTCCATAACAAAAGAGAAGGACCTCCGAGAGGTTTATTTGGGTGAGTGGGAGGGGAAAAGATTTGAGGTGCTAGACAGAGAGTCTCCAGAGGACTTTAAAGGTTTCTGGGAGATCCCCCAAGGCTGTGTTCCTCGGGGCGGTGAGAGTATGGAAGAGTTGATGGAGAGAGGGACGGGTGTGATTTCAAAGATCATAAAAAAACATCCCGATGAGAATGTACTCCTGGTATCTCATTATTGTATACTTAAGACCATCATCATTCATCTTCAGGACCGCCTGTTGAAGGATCTGTGGGAGTTGCCGGACCTTGAACCAGCGAGTTTGACGGTGTACGATACTAATAAGGGATGTATAATTCAAGATCAAATCCGTTAACCTAATATGCAGGAGATGAATACCATTATCGATGTATTACCTTGATTGTAAATGCCTGCTGAAAAAAGATGGTACATTTTTGATAAGCCAGGGTAGGGCAAAATTACTAAGGTTGATAGATGAGACCGGCTCCATAAGTGATTCGGCCAGGGAATTGAGCATGTCATACCGGCATGCGTGGGGAACGGTAAAAAAAATAGAGGACGCCGCAGGTTTTCAAGTCATAAAAACTCATAGAGGCGGTAGTGATAAAGGAGGCTCCGTACTTACTGAAGAAGGGCGTACGCTTTTAGAAATATATGATAAACTAAAAAATGAGCACGTCGGGAAGGTTTACAGAAGGCCCGCTCTTACGGTAGACGGCATACTAGTAGAAGAGGATAAGCTCCTGTTGATAGTACGAAAAGCGGACCCTTACAAAGGAAAATACGCCCTGCCTGGCGGTTTTGTCGAGTATGGTGAAACGGTAGAAAAGGCCGTGGTCCGTGAGATGAAGGAAGAAACTGGTCTGGATTGCAGGGTAAAAGAACTCCTGGGCGTATATTCTGATCCGGAGAGGGATCCGAGAGGACACACGATATCCACAGTGTTCACACTGAAACGAGTGGGAGGTGAATTAACGGCATCTAGCGACGCCGAGGATGTAGGATATTTCACCCTAGCCGAATTACCTAAACTAGCATTCGACCATGGTAAGATCGTTCAAGACTATCTTAATTCTTCCTTGTGATCAATCGGTAACGAACCTTGGTCCCTTGTAGTATTTTTACTACATTTTTAACTATCTGATTGTACTCCGCAGGTGTGTTGTATTCTTTACCTACATCGTAGTCGCCGATCACGGGTTCGAAACCGAGTTCCTTCAATTCCCTCACAACTCCTATGGGGTCAACGCCTTCACTGCTGAAATATAGTTCTATGTATAGTCTCATCAGCTAGCTATTGACATCTTATATATATCTGTTTTGGTGACAAGTTTATAGTATTACTCTGTCTTTGTGCGATTCCATGGCAAAAAAGGTTCATAGAAAGGTTGCTCGAAGGCGCATAGACACTCTCTTTGAACTGGCGGCAGAAGCTTCTCTATCGGGAGACACACATTTCGCTAAAAGGTACACCATGCTGGCAAGAAAGATAGGAATGAGATATAACGTCTCTCTGCGTTCTCATCAGAAAAGAAGGATGTGTAAGAGGTGCTATTCCTATCTACAACCGGGTGTTAACTGCAGGATAAGATTAAAAGGTGGGAGATTGGTGACGCTCTGTGAAGAATGCGGTACTATAAACAGGTACATTTACAAAAGGAGATGACGATCATGGAAGATGAAAAAGCAAAAAAGCTGGGACAGGATCTTTCTGCAACCGTTAGGGTAGGCAAGGAAGGTATCTCGGAGGGTATGGTTAAGGAGATAAACAGGCAGCTGGAAGATAACGGACTGATCAAGATCAAGATCCTTCGAAACAGTCCGTACGAGGACATGTCTGAAGTAGTGGATATTATCCAGGGAAAAGTGAAAGGTAGGACGGTGGAAATCAGGGGAAAGACCATACTGCTGGTTGAAAAATGATATCTTAGAGTCGTTATCCCAAACAAGCTTTGATGTCAACCGCCGCATGTACCTTACTGGCCGAATAAGTTCGAACCTCTCGGACCTCTATTATCTTTGCGCTGAAACCGAGATGTTTGATCGTACTTTTCAGTTCTTCCTCCAAGGATCCCATCCCATCGATGGGCATCACTTCGTAGTAATGGATATAACCTTTGGAATCTAGAGACTTTAATGCATGCGGTAGAAAGTTTCGGGCGGAATGGGGAAGATTCATTATTATTCTGTCAGCCTTGACCTTAACATCCCGGACGTCCCCCTGCACGGTCTCGATGATATCCTCCACCTTGTTCCTGCGAACGTTCTCATCAAGCAGAGATACCGCCTCCGGATTCAAGTCCACTGCATACACTTTTTCCACCTTTGTGTTCTTTGCGATCAGGATGCTGTACGGACCCACGCCGGTGAACATATCAAGTATCCGCTCTCCGGGTCGAACCCTTCGTACGACCCGCCAGCGCTCAGTGGCTAGGCGGGGTGAGAAGTAAGCCTTCGATAGATCTACTACGTACTCCGCCCCGTGCTCTCTGTGCACCGTACGTGTTCTCTCTTCACCTGCTAGGTGGACCACGTCTCTGATCCTCAACTCTCCCTCTACACCTCTGTCTTCGAGTACAACCTTTACATTTTTGTGAAGTTTCAGCAGTGCTTCTCCCAACTTCTTTTTATGTGGTTCCAGATTATCAGATATCTTCAGTAAGATTATGTCCCCTACTATATCGTAACTGGACGGCAGTTCGGTTTCAAATCCCGGAGGCAGCTCTATAATATCGGATAACGAACTCGGCGGTAGCTCAAGCTCTTCCATATCCCGCTCCACCACAGGGTAATCTAGGTCTACTTCATCGGTTATCAGAGGTAAAAGCAGATACCCGTTTTCGGACCTTATCTTGTGCTCGTTGGAAACGAGAGAACGACGCAAAAGTATTTTTCTAACCTCTTCTCCTTTGCTCTTCGGAACTTTAAGACATTTCATACGCAGGAGTGATTGACTTGGGAGAATTAATATTCATCGGTATGGGCATCTACGACGAAAAGGACATAAGCGTCAAGGGAAAGGAAGAGCTGAAAAGAGCCGACGCCGTATACTGCGAGTTCTATACTAGCAGTCTAGCCGGTTCGGATATTTCTAAGATTGAAAGGGAATATGGTGTCGATATAGAAGTGCTGACAAGGGACCAGGTGGAGAGGGAAGAGATACCGCTTATAAGGGCCCAGGAAAAGAAAGTTGTGTTCTTGACCGCAGGAGACCCCATGGCCGCCACCACCCATGTAGATCTTCGTTTAAGGGCTCGAACTCGAGGTATCGATACTTGGTTGATACATTCTTCATCTATCTTTTCCGCCGTCGCCTCTTTACTCGGGGTACAGCACTACAAATTCGGAAAGACCATTGCTCTACCCTTTGCCGGTGAAAGGGAGTACCCTGCAAGTCCTTACCACGGGATAAAACAGAACATGGAAATGGGGCTGCACACATTGGTCCTCCTTGATATCAATGGGGAGGAACAGAAATACATGACGGTGAACCAGGGTGCGAAGGTACTCATGGAACTGGAGGAAAGGTTAGGAGAAGGTGTGATCACCGGAGAAACCGTATTAGCGGGTTTGGCCCGGGTGGGTTCCCGGAAACCTGAGCTCAAAGTCGGTTATCCGAATGATCTGCTGGAACACGATTTTGGTGCAGGTCTGCACTGTATGGTGGTCTTCGGAGAACTTCACTTCATGGAGATCGATTCACTTATAGCTCTGGCGGGTGCGCCCGAGAGTATCGCTTATCAGGAGTAACGCGGCTGGAGAGAGGAGCCGAACCGACCGCCTTTATCTTCACCCGGCACCGCTTCGGCGAGCCACAGTCCACCTGTGAGCAGTATAACCGCAAATATACAGGTTATCACCTTATCAGTATTCATACAACTTACACCTCGATGACAATAGAATGGAAATAGAGTATAATATACTTATTCGAATTATACGCCATCCTTAAGCACAAGTTATTTATAGAACCTCTATCTACTACCTATTAAACAGATAAAAAAGGTGAAAACAAATGTTCGGAGGAAACCAACCAATATTGTTATTGAAAGAAGGCACGACCCGGGAACGGGGCAGTGATGCACAGAAAAAGAACATCGCAGCGGCCAAGGCCATAGGCGACGCGGTAAGGACCACCCTTGGACCCAAGGGTATGGACAAGATGCTCGTCGATAGCCTTGGCGACGTGGTCATAACCAACGATGGTGCGACCATACTCAGCGAGATAGACATCGTGCATCCCGCCGCCAAGATGGTCGTGGAAGTAGCAGAAAGCCAGGACGACGAATGCGGTGACGGGACAACTTCGGTTGTTGTACTGTCCGGAGAGTTATTGAAACGTGCTGAAGACTTGATAGAGCAGAACATACACCCCAGCATAATCGCTAAAGGATTCCGTATGGCTGCTTTTGAGGCACAGAGCATACTGGAAAAGAACAAGATATCCATCGATATCGATGATCAAGAAAAACTCATGGACATCGCTAAAACCGCAATGACCGGTAAGGCGATCGAGGGTAACAAGGACCAGTTGGCTGAAATGGTCGTCAAAGCGGTAAAACAAATCGCCGAGAAGAAGGAAGGTAACTATGAAGTGGACATAGATAACATCAAGGTAGAAAAGCAGGCGGGCGCTAGCGTTGAAAACTCAGAGATGGTCAACGGGCTGATCCTCGACAAAGAACGACTCCACAACAGGATGCCTCAGGAAGTCGAGGATGCAAAGATAGCACTGCTGAATTCTGCGATCGAGATCAAAGAGACCGAAATGGACGCCGAGATAGAGATCACCAGTCCCGAGCAGCTTCAAAAATTCCTTGACGAAGAAGAAGGTGCCATCAAGAGGATGGTCGAAAACATCAGGGATGTAGGAGCCAACGTACTGTTCTGTCAGAAAGGAATCGATGACCTAGCACAACACTATCTGGCTAAGGAAGGAATCTTCGCCATCAGAAGGGTCAAGAAGTCCGATATGAAGAAGCTAGCCAAGGCCACCGGTGGTAACATAGTTACCAACCTAAAAGACCTCGAAGTAGAGGACCTTGGAGGGGCGGGACGCGTACATGAAAAGCACGTTGCCGATACACACATGACCTTCGTCGAAGATGCGGACAAAGGAAAATCGGTGTCCCTTTTACTACGTGGAGGTACGAGCCATGTTGTTGATGAACTTGAAAGAGCTGTCCACGACGCCCTCAAGGTAGTGGCGGTATCCATAGAGGACGAAGCCATACTGCCCGGTGGAGGCGCCATTGAGATCGAACTCAAGAACGGTCTGGAGGACTATGCCGACACCGTAAAAGGTAGGGAACAGCTGGCTATAAGGGCCTATGCCACCGCACTGTCCATAATACCCCGAACACTAGCTGAAAACGCAGGTATGGACGGTATAGACGTGCTCATGGAGCTCACCGCGGCCCACGAAAAGGACGGTATGAAGACCTATGGCATCGAGATAGTATCTGGAGAGATCACAGATATGATCGAAAGCCATGTCATAGAACCGTTCCGTGTCAAGAACCAGGCACTCCAAGCCGCTACTGAAGTCGCCAACATGATCCTGAGGATCGACGACGTCGTTGCTTCCAAGGGAGGCAGTGAAGGCGGTCCGGACATGCCGGCCGGTGCACCACCAGGCGGCATGGGCGGTATGGGCGGTATGGGCGGAATGATGTAAGATCCGCTTAAAACCCTCTAAAACCCTTTACTTTTTTTATTATTTTTTTTACCTCTGAACACACGTCTTCGATGTTTTCATGGGCATTTATTATCTCCCAGCCGTGATCTTTCGCCAATGTAAGATAGTTTTCCCGAACATTCTGTAAAAACTCCAACCTTTCATATTTGCTGGTTTCGTCTCTGGTCTGTATTCTTTTTAAAGACATTTCGGGATCGATATCAAAGAGCAGTGTTAAATCCGGTCTCAGCACGAAGGGTTCTTGGATATCAACAAGATAGTTTAGTTGGATTTCACTCTTAGCGGCCTGGTAGGCGGCGGTAGACCCCCAGTATCTGTCGCAAATCACATCTCTACCGTTTTCCAATATATTTTGAATCTTACGGGTATGGTGCACACGGTCGGCTAGATAAAGAAAAAGATCATAATAGGGTGACGTATTTTCATGGGCTATTCTTTTAGCTAGCCTACCGGCGGCACACCCTGTTGGTTCCCTGGTAGAGTAAACGTTTTGGAATTCAGATGCAATATGACGAGTCACTGTGGATTTTCCCGAACCGTCGATACCTTCAAGAACGATAAATATGGACATATGGTTTGACATAGTGTAGTATCGTAAAAAGCTTTGCCGATGCATTAGATTTAAGTAGTGGAAGTACATACCTCGCCCCAAGATGATAGATAATAGGCCCTTATCGGTGCTAAATCGGAATATTGGTAACCACGTGATAGTCGAGCTTAGGTATGGAAAGGAATACAGGGGTACCCTGGACGGGTACGACCCCCATCTTAATCTTGTGATGAACGATGTCAAAGAATTTATAGAGGGCGAGCAGACCCGAACCATGGAAAAAGCACTGGTCAGAGGCGATAATGTTATATATGTTTCACCTTAGGGGATAAACAATGTCTAAAGGAACATCATCTAAAGGAAAGAAATCGAGTGGAAAGACCCACATCAAATGCAGGCGGTGTGGTAACAAGGCTTACCATGTACGAAAGAAGGTCTGTGCCTCCTGTGGCTTCGGCAAGAGTTCCAGGAAGAGAAAGTACTCCTGGGCAAAGGCACATTAAATCTAGCGCTCACCCTTCGAAAATCTTTTTACAGGCCGATTCTTAGTGTTAGGGAAGGTTATGATTATGGAACAACAGCGATTCATGCAGCTTTTTCATTTACTGTTTTTTTATATCGGAGGGATTGAACATGTTTGAGATAAAGGAACGTGATGGAGCTGCAAGGATCGGCATCTTCACTACACCTCACGGAGATGTGGAGACCCCGAATATAATGCCGGTGGTGAACCCGAATATAGAACTTATATCCCCCAAGAGGCTCGAAAAAGAATTCGGATCCCAGATGCTGATAACCAACTCTTATATTATATACCGTACCCCGGAACTCAGGGAAAGGGCGTTGGAAAAGGGACTGCATTCTCTCCTGGATTTCGGCCGGACCATTATGACTGATTCGGGAACATTTCAATCTCACGTTTACGGCGAGGTAGATATCGAACCTCTCGAGATACTTTCCTTTCAAAAAAATATCGGCTCCGACGTATGCACCATATTGGACCGGTTCACCGAGCCCGAAGATACCCGTGGACTTGTGGAAGAAAAGGTAGATGACACCATAGAACGGGCGAAGGAGGCCTCGCATACTTATGAAGACACTCATATTGCACTCCCGATCCAGGGTTCTCTATTTTATGACCTCAGGGAGCGGTGTGCCCACGAACTATCGATGCTGGATGGCTCTTTTTACCCCATCGGCGGCGTGGTACCGCTCCTGGAGACCTATCGGTTTCACGAGTTGGTCAAGGTGATCCTGCACTCCAAGAAGGGATTGGGACCCAGGGGGCCAGTCCACCTTTTCGGTGCCGGACATCCCATGATATATCCCTTGGCTGTCCTGCTGGGCTGTGACCTCTTCGATTCCAGCTCCTATGCCAAGTATGCACGCCGGGGGGATCTCATGTATCCATGGGGCACCAGGCATATATCAGAGGTGGAGTACCTGGGATGCGAATGCCCGGTCTGTTCCAAACAAAGTGTGTCTGAGCTCAAAGAACTGCCTGATAAAGAGCGTACCAGGAAGATCGCCGAGCACAACCTTTGGGTGAGTTATCGGGAGATTGCTCGGGTAAAACAAGCGGTACGTGAAAATTCATTATGGGAGATGGTGGAGAACCGGGCGGGTTCTCACCCTACCCTGATAGACGGAGTTGAGGCAATATATAGCGCAGACCAGGTGATAGAGCCCTACGAACCAAAAAGTAGGAGAAGGGCCTTTTTCTACACCGGTAAGTGGAGTTTACAGAGGCCCGGAATAAAGCGACTGGTGAAATACGTTAAAGATGAATACACACCACCCTTTGACGGCGCACCTTCCATATTTTTTGACGGCTCCAACATATCTAAGCCTTACAGCAGGCACTTGAAAGATGAGCTGGAGCATCTTTTACCCGAGTGTCGAGTGAACCTGCTGGTGGACACACCCTTCGGGATGATGCCCTTGGAACTAGACGAAACTTATCCCCTGGCACAGTCCTTGTTCCCCCGAGATATGCCAAGCCCGGAGTCGTCCGGTGATGAATTTATTGCCTGGTCCGGCCCGGAGACCGTGGAGTCACTGAAGAAAAAAAAAGGCATGAGTTTAAGCGAGATGAGGGTGCGCTCTATATGTGACTATCAATTCTGCAAAGGTGCCGGTGATATACTATCCCAAGGGGAACTGACCTTCGTAAAGAACAGGAAAGGCCGCATAAAGAACGTGATTTTGGATGGAACCCACATCCTATCTATGAGGGCTTACGACGGCCTTTTTACTTTGAAATCCGCAGGTGCAAAGTTGTTGAAAGAACAGCTTGATTTTCCCGTGATGAGAGTCCAGGTACACCCGGACAGCGTGGAGTTCAACCTCCAGGGGAAAAACGTATTCGCAGGTTTTGTGACAACCGCTTGGGAAAAGTTGACACCCTACGATGAGGTATTGGTGGTCGACCCGTCAGATTCATTGATCGCCGTAGGCCGGACCCTGCTGACTCCTGATGAAATGTATGTATTCAAAAAAGGGTTGGCGGTCAGGATAAGAGAAGGTATCCAATGAATTTTACTCTTCTATAACGTCTATCTCAGAGGCGTCTATCTTTTTCTTTTCGGGTTCCTCGGGAGTCTCCGGTTCATGCATTGATCGTTTTACCGGACTCCAGAATGATGAACCGCAGGCCCTGCATTCCCTGGCAAATTCATCTACGGACTTTCCGCAGTCCGGGCATTCGAACTCGTTTTCCTCCATCACAAAGATTTCACCACACTCGGGACATACATCTTCATCACCTGAGATCACCGTGCCGCAGACCGGGCAAAGAAAGGTATCTTTTTCAAATTCCGCACCGCACCCGTGACACGCATGTGTATCTCCATCCACATACTCACCGCACCTGGGACATTCGAAGTCCTCCTGCCTCTCACTTTCCCTAACCTTGTAGGTCTTTCTTTTCAACTTTTCCTTTGCCTCGTATCGGTATATAAGATACATCAAAGTGATAAATAGACCGATCACCATGACGATCAAAGGCAGGGTCGCTCTTCCGGAGGACGTTAACAGGGTCTGCATCGAGATATAGATTCTTTTACAAGGTATTTAAGAATTATGTTGTGGACTACAACTCCCCAAGTGACGGTGCTTCCTACGAGTACAATGCCTGTTCTTGTATGGCACCTGTTTGTCGTAGATTATCAACAAAACGTTGATAGGCTGTCCACAAGCCATTCTCGGATAGGTAGCGTGACATTATATTTATGGATGAGTCCGGCAATCAAGGTTTACCTTAGGAGATAAGCCTTGTAGGTCTCTTTCTTGCAACTGCGGGTAATAACACAGTGTACACAGATGTCGCAGGATCCGAGTTCCAACTCGGAGAAGGTAATAGCATGTACGATTATGCGTCCCATTCAATAAACTGGGAAGAGGAGTAAACATCACGTAGATATGGTGCAGGGGAAGGGATTTGAACCCTTGGACCTCTATAGGACTAGACCCTGAATCTAGCGCCGTTGGCCATGCTTGGCTACCCCTGCAAAGAATAGATTATTCCTGCTTTTGAATTTCAAGAACGGTGACTTTGAAACGCAGTGTTTTTCCCGCTACCTCTTCGTTGAAATCAACTGTTATGGTGTCTTCACAAACGTCTACTACTATACCTCTATGGTCCTGGCTTTGTCCTGCATCTATACGAGTATTCTCCACTTTAGCTATATCCGTGTTATGCATTCCTATATGATTAGAATTTACAATAGTCCCCTTTTCAACAAGATGTCTAACGTGTATCTCGCCGATACCATTGTTGGTGGAGGAGTCTACGGACGTGACTTTTGACCTCCACCCCGATCCCTCCTGTTTGTAAGCGTTATAATGCTCACCGATTTCAGGATCATTTCTAAGGATAACCCGGTCACCTTCTACGGACATAACGGTTTTTTCCCATCCCCAGAAGTGGTCTGTTACTACCATGTAAGAAGAGGGCGACGTGCCGTATCTTTCTTCAAAAAAGGAAACTGAAATGTTCTCATAAACCGGAAGTTTCTCTTCTCGTTCAATTGTAAATACCAAATCGGTCGTACGTGTATCATAGGCCTTCTCAGGAGGTATAATAATGTGTTTCGTTTCCCCTTCTTTCATACCCACCATGTATTCGCTCCACCCCTCTATGACCCCTTCACCGACGGTGAATTGAAAAGGCTCATCCCTAACTCTCTCATCAAAGGTTAAAGTTGTCTTTTCCGGCAGATGATCACGGGAGGTGTCGAATATACGTCTTTCCTCGTAAATTCGCTCGTCTTCGAGCCAACCAGTGTAATGTACGGTTATCGCATCTCCCATCTCTATCACCGGTTCCGCATCAGGTTCGTCTTCGCTAAAGTAACCGGATGCGTATATGCCCGCCCCGGATGCGGCTATTGCGATTATAATTATTATGATCAACGTAGTCCATCTTTTCATGTTGGCCCGAAGAAAACATCGTATCGGTAATAAATGTTACGGCCATTACATGTATTTGGATTAGATAAAGCTTTAATAAATCCCAGTAGTACCCTACTGTTGATAGCATGAGTGCATTGGCAATAATCGGCGGACAATGGGGCGATGAAGGTAAAGGAAAGGTAACGGATTACTTTTCAGAGGATATGGATTACATAGTTCGTTTTCAAGGAGGTAACAATGCAGGCCACACCATAGTAGTTGGTGAGGAAAAGTACAAACTGCATCTTGTCCCATCAGGTATACTGCGAGAGGATAAGAAGGCGGTTATAGGCAATGGACTAGTAGTCGACCCAAAGGTTTTGATCGAGGAGATAGAGGGGCTGCGAGAACGGGGCATAAGTGCCGACAATCTCATTATTTCCGATAGGGCCCATGTGATAATGCCTTACCATAGAAAAATGGATGTGGTGGAAGAGAATATTAAAGGCAGTCTTAGTGCGGGAACCACAAAAAAAGGTATCGGACCCTGTTACTCGGACAAGATCGCTAGATTTGGCATAAGGATAACAGATCTTTATAATCCTGAGGCTTTGAAACAAAAACTATCGACCGTCGTACCCATAAAAAATAAAATACTGCGGGTTTTAGGTGAGAACGTTGAATATAGCGTCGACGAACTGTATGACGAGTACATAGCCTATGGTAAAACACTTGAGCCACTTGTCGCCGACGTATCAGTTTTACTCCACGAAGCCCTTCTAAATGGTAAGAAAATACTTTTTGAAGGGGCCCAGGGCACTCATTTAGATATAGATCATGGAATTTATCCCTATGGTACGTCTTCCAACACGGTGGCTGGAGGCTGCAGCGCAGGTACTGGAATAGGTCCTAGAGCAATCGATGAGATAATAGGCATAGTTAAAGCGTACACGAGCCGGGTTGGAACAGGCCCCTTTCCCACCGAACTCCACGGCGAAATCGGTGATGAAATAAGAGAAAGGGGCGGTGAATACGGTACCACCACCGGCAGACCACGAAGATGTGGATGGCTCGATATGGTAATGGTTAGATACTCTGCGAGAGTCAACTCTTTTACCGGTTTGGCGGTCACTAAAATGGATGTTCTTGATGGGTTAGAAGAAATAAAAGTGTGCACACACTACGAGCACAAGGATAAAAAGATTCGAAATTTTCCAGCGGATATAGAAAAGCTCAAGGAATTTTCTCCGGTTTACCGTACCTTTGAATCATGGGATGAGCAGGATTGGTCTGCTATCTCAGAGAAAGGTTACGATCATCTACCGGAGGAAGCAGTGACGTACTTAGAATTTATCGAACAAGATGTAGGGGTCCCAATCAATATGGTATCCGTCGGGCCTGGTCGACATCAGACCATACTCAAGCGATAGAGTTTTCTTGGCTGTTAACTATGCTTCTGTCTCTCTTCCGCTTACCTGCAAAGTATTCCCGAATATCTTCTCTCACCTGAGTAGGATAATCGCCATTCAGACAGGCGGTACACAAATTTTCAAGGTCTATTTTTAAACCGTTTATCAAACCCTCCATGGTTTGATAGGTGAGAGAATCCGCACCGATATCTTCACATATTTCATCGATGGTATTATGCGATGCTTTAAGTTCATGTTTCGTAGGCATGTCTATCCCGTAGTAGCAAGGCGACCTTATCGGAGGGCAGCCTATTATAAAATGAACTTCTTTAGCACCAGCCCTTCTCATCAATTCAACCAACTTTTTGGATGTGGTTCCCCTCACGATACTGTCATCCACAAGTGCTACCCTTTTACCCTTAACCTCCTCGATTATTGGGTTTAACTTAGTGCGGACGGCGGTCTCCCGTGATGTTTGGTCCGGCATTATAAAGGTTCGACCGATGTAACGGTTCCTAAGAAGTCCTTCCCTAAAAGGCACGCCGAGTTCTTCAGCCATCGCTAAAGCGTAGGTACGGGCCGTGTCTGGTACGGGTACCACAACATCCAACCCGTGTTTCTTTTTCCTCCATTCTTTTGCCAGCTCTTTCCCTAACCTCAACCTTGCCTCATATACGTTTGTTTTCTCTATGGTTGAATCCGTTCTTGCAAAATAAACCCACTCGAACATGCATTGGCGGGGTGAAGAAGGCCTTACCTGATAGGTTACTACACTTTTATCCTCGCGCACCAGTATCGCTTCTCCTCCTCTAACGTCCCTTATGACCTCGTATCCCAGTATGTCCAGCACTATATTCTCCGAAGCGACGGCATAGCTTACACCGTCCAAGCTTCTTTTACCACCATAAATCATTGGCCTAATCGCATATGGGTCCCTGAACAAAAGCATGCCCATATTGGGTATAAATGCGATGACTGAGTAGCTTCCGTTCAATTTATCCATGGTTCCTCCTACTGCTGAGAAGATACCGTCCTCCGTTAGATCGCCTTCTTTAATCAGCTCTTTTGAAAAAAGGCTCAATAACACTTCTAGGTCGCATTCGGACTCTAGTTCCAGGTCCATTTCATCGGAGATATGGTCCATATTCACAATGTTTCCGTTGTGAACCATCGCGATCTCGGTGGGTTCATTTATCACAAAGGGCTGTGCATCTTTCTCTACATTCGAGCCGATGGTTGGGTATCTAACATGTCCAAGGCCGTTGCTGCCTTTTAGTCTTTCAAGAATGTGTTTATTGAAAACCTCTCCCACCAATCCAGGACCTTTATGAATAGATCCTTTTGTGCCGTCGTGTACGTACATACCTGCGCCATTTTGTCCCCTGTGTTGAATTGCGAAGAGACCGTTATACAGCTCTGATGATGCTTTAACTGTTCCCATGATGCCAATTATTCCGCACATCGGATTACCAACATATAAGTTATATTCGGCCCATTAAGGCCGCACTGTTTAAAGTTATCGTTTACTTTACACCAATTGTTTAATAGTTCCTTTTCGATATCGTCAACATGCGTGTTGGAGTTCTTGGAGTTCAAGGTGCCGTGACGGAGCATGTATTTGCCTTTAATAATGCTTTTTCAGATGCAGGTATAGCCGGAGATGTTATTACGGTAAGAAAAAAATATCAGTTAGACAATATCGATGCACTAGTCTTACCCGGTGGCGAAAGCAGTACTATATCAAGGCTGTTGGATATCCTTGATTTAAGAAGCAAAGTTATTTCCGAAGTTAAAAATGGGATGCCTATTATGGGGACATGTGCCGGTACGGTACTCCTAGCGTCTTGCGGCGACGAGTCGGTCGAACATTCTGATACACATTTGCTTGAACTACTGGATGTTTCAGTAATAAGGAACGCATTCGGTAGACAGCGTGAATCATTTGAATGCTTTTTAGATATAGATGGCTTAAATGAACCCTTCCCAGGGGTGTTTATACGTGCACCGGTAATGAATCTTTTACCAAATTCCCGTGCAAAAGTTATCGCTAGGTACGATGGGAAAATTGTGGGGGTAGAGCAGGAACATATTCTTTCCTTCTCTTTCCACCCTGAGCTAACAGATGATACACGCATGCATCGATACTTTCTTGAAAAGATATTCTAGTTTTCCTCGCACATTTTAGCAAAATTTTTGAATATATCCACACCGTATTCCGTATGTTCCACTTCAGGATGGAACTGGAGTCCGTATATTTTTTTGTTAACGTGTTTGAACGCTTGTACATTACAAGTTTCCGAAGTAGCTAAGAGCTCAAGTTCGTTACCAAGTTCTTTAACTTCATCGTTATGCGATTCCCAAACAACGAACTTTTCGGGCAAACCTTTGAAGAGGTCGTTTTTGTTGATAATTCTTATCTCGGATTTTCCATACTCCGGTGAGCACGCTAGTCCCGCTCTCCCTCCAAAGTATCTTGCGATGTATTGTGCACCTACGCATATACCTAGTATGGGGATATCTAGTTCCAAATATTTATCGACATTACCGAGTTTCAGTTTTTCGTCGGAAATAGTGGGCGCACCTCCTGAGAGTATCAGACCTTGTGAGCATATATCTTCTGGAGGTACGGTATTCGGTATTATCTTTGAATCAACATCTAGATACCGAAGTACCCTCCATTCTCTGTGGGTCCACTGTCCCCCATTATCCACTACATCTATATTCATCTTTACTATCCCCTGTTTATCATGGCGTTGACGAAGGCTAAAAATAACGGGGCCGGTTCTAGTGGACGAGATTTAAACTCAGGGTGAAACTGGCTGCCTATAAAAAAGGGGTGCTCCTTTATTTCCAAGATCTCCATCCGTTTTTTGTTTGATGATTTACCGCTGAATATCATCCCGTTCTTTTCGAACTCGTCTTTGTACTCCAGATTAACTTCGTATCTGTGCCGATGCCTTTCTTGTATCTCATGGCTATCGTAGATCTCATGAGCCTTTGTTCCCTCTTCGACGATCACCTTTTCACTGCCGAGTCTCATGGTCCCTCCCATCTTATCGATACCCCTCTGCATGGGAAGGAGGTCGATCACAGGGTGTTCCGTCTTATGATCGAATTCAGAGCTATTTGCGTTCTCGTATCCGAGTACGTTTCGTGCGAACTCTATTACTGATATCTGGAATCCAAGACAGATGGTAAGTATCGGGAGGTTGTTTGTTCTTGCATAGTGGATGGCATTCATCTTTCCTTCGATGCCCCGGGTACCGAAACCCCCGGGTATCAATACTCCGTCAACATCTTTAAGCAGATCTTTAACGGTAGCCCTTTCCTCAAAATCTTCCGATTCAATGAACCGTATGTTGATCTTGGTTTTGGTCGCAGATTGACAATGGTTCAAAGCTTCAACATGGCTGACGTATGCATCTTCCAGCTCACAATATTTTCCCACAAGAGCAATGGTAATATCCGATGTGGGATTTTCAAAGTCATTCAGAAACCGCTGCCAATTTTTCATATATTCATCAAAGCCGTTTTCTTTTTTGATTTTAAGCTTCTCCATAACATAGTCCGTTAATCCTTCGTCATTTAGAATGAGGGGCACTCGGTATATGTTGTTCGCGTTAGGTGAACTTATAACGGCTTCTTGCGGCACGTCGCAAAAGAGAGATATCTTTCGCTTGGTGGACGGTTCCAGCTCATCCTTGGAACGCCCAACAATCACATCGGGTTCTATACCTATAGCCCGCAGCGCTTTGACCGAATGCTGTGTAGGTTTTGTTTTCTGCTCTCCTACAACATCCATGACTGGAACCAGCGTAGTGTGTATAAACATGAGATTATCGTCTCCCACTTCCATATGAAGCTGTCTGCTGGCTTCAAGGAATGGTGAGCTCTCGATGTCTCCCACAGTGCCCCCCATCTCCACTAGAACAACATCGGATTCCGTCTCATCGGCCACCTTCCATATCCTTCTATTTATCTCGTCGGTTATATGTGGAATGATCTGAACGGTCTTACCAAGGTATTCACCAGACCTCTCTTTCTCAATAACACTTCTGTAAACTTTACCGGTGGTTATATTATCTTCGCCGCAAAGCTTGGTATCTAAAAATCTCTCGTAATTTCCCAGGTCCAAATCGGCTTCGGTACCATCGTTCAACACGTATACCTCCCCGTGTTCGAAGGGGTTCATCGTACCTGCATCACAATTGAGGTACGGATCAACCTTTACTGCGGTTACCTTGAACCCGTGTGATTTTAACAGCATCCCTACTGAAGAGGTTACTACTCCTTTACCCAAACCTGATAAAACACCGCCCGTGATTATTATAAATTTAGTCATCTGTTTTCACGGGTATCAGGTAGAAGGGTAATGTGGTTTAAAGTTTTGGTCTCATGATTGGAATAACTATGTGCTACAATTCTCCAATTCGGTGAATATATCCCGTATGAACCTCTCTCCCCTCTCGGTAACGCATCTGTAGCGTATGCCGCTGGTGGTTTCCGAGTGGGTTGAATCATCCTTCACGTTCGCTACATCCACCTTTATCATGCACATGGCCTTGTTGCACTCCATGGGTTCCCTTACCACTTCGGCCTTTCCTTTGATTGAAACATTGATGTCGTTCTCCTCGCACATACATATCATCACCTTCCCGTTGTCTTTTATGTTGGCAGTGCCCTGATGCTGTAGTGCCATAGCCATGAGTATGGTCTTTTGATCTTTAGCGTATATCAGGTGCACCGGCGTGGTGTTCGGTTCTCCCTCCCGGGAAACCGTGGCAACCACCACGGAGGGTATCTTGGACCTGAGCATATTTAACGCCTCCTCCGGTAAAGACTCGCCGAGTATCTTTGACATGATGAGGTCAATGTGGGGAGGTGATATAAAAGATACTATCCGATATCCTCGGTAACCTGTTTTTTTACCTGATCGAAGTTATCTTCCAAGGTGTACAGTTTGCCCCTGGAAGCATATCGGTCGATCAAGTGTCTGTGAAGTACCGCCAGTACCGGCGTTTTTGAGCTGAGAAGAGTATCCACGGCATCTTTGAACTCTTCGCTGAACATCTCCATCTTTCCGATCTCGTCGATCACCACCAGCTCCACATCGTCCGGCAGGTCCTTAAGCGATAATTCGGTGAACTGATCCAGCTCCTCCGTACATACTCCGTACTTCCCGACCCTGGGTCCCTCATCTACATCCACATGGGCCAGCACACCTTTTTCACCGGTCATGATGTCCTCAAGGGCAAAGCCCACACGCTTTCCGTTCCTTCGCATCTCCGGGGTGCTCAGGCCTGCCACCGTCATGCCGCATTCCGCCGCAACTTCCCTCACCAGTGTACTCTTACCGCAGCGTGGATTTCCGGTTATGAATATGTTTTTGCTTTTCATAATATCGTCATTGCTCTTCCTAATACGCTATGATCGAGTCAAGTATATTTATTCTCTTACCTATTGGATAGCTTCAATCTTCTTCAGATATCGCTCCTTCATGTTTAATTATGATCATTTGGATGATCGGAATCTATGAACCGCTTCTGATCAATCCTATAGATCCACCTTTTTCAGCCGGTTGGAGTTCGTCACCACATTGATACTCGAAAACGACATGGCGGCCATGCCGATTAGCGGGTGCAGCAGTCCAACGAAGGCCACCGGGATAGCGACCACGTTGTAGAAGAAGGCCCACACCAGATTTTGCTGTATCTTTTTGAAGGTTGCATGGGATAGCCTGACAGCTTTCACCACCGCTGAGAGGTCACCTTTGACCAGTACAATATCCCCGCTCTCTATGGCGATGTCCGTACCGGTACCGATGGCTATGCCAACGTCAGCCTGTTCCAATGCCGGGGCATCGTTGATCCCGTCTCCTACCATGGCCACAAGGTCGCCCTTTTTTTGCAGTTTTTTTATTTCCTTGACCTTCTCATCGGGCATCACTTCCGCTAATACCCTGGTGATCCCCACCTGTTCAGCGATGGCCTTGGCGGTTTCTTTATTATCTCCCGTTAGCATGACCGGAGTAAGCCCTTCCTTTTTAAGGGCAGCGATGGCTCTTTTCGAGTCGCTCTTCAGCTGATCAGCGATGGCGACCATACCTGCGATCTCACCGTCGACGGCTACGAAGACCACGGTCTTAGCTTCTTTTTGCAATTTTCTGAAGTGTTTCATCTTACTCAATTCGATCCCGTATTGTTCCATGAGCTCCGGCGTACCCACGAACACCTGGGAACCGTCTATCTTTGCCTTCACCCCCCGGCCGGTAACCGATTCGAAATCGTCGGGTTCCTTTAGTTCCAACCCCTCCTCCTTTGCTTTCTTCACGATGGCTTCACCCAGCGGATGTTCGGAATTCATCTCGGCGGATGCTGTATACATCAGTATCTTTTCTCCTCCAGGCACATCGGTCACACCGGGCTCACCTTTTGTTATAGTTCCAGTTTTATCCAGTACGATGATTTTCACATCTTTCATGAGCTGGATGGCTTCTCCTCTACGTATGAGCACTCCGTTCTCCGCACCCTTACCGCTTCCAACCATGAGTGCCGTTGGTGTCGCCAGTCCCAGAGCGCAGGGACATGCGATGACCAAGGTAGCCACCGCCGCATACACGGCCAAAGAGATCACTCCCAACTCCGGATTCACCCACGGTAAGACAGGTTCCGCCCATACCACGATGGAATGGAAGGTGCTGGGAAACACCATCCACAGTACGAATGCACTGAGTGCGATGGCGATCATCGCAGGGACGAAGTAGGAAGTCACCTTATCGGCGTATGCCTGTATGGGCACCCTGGAACCTTGAGCTTCCTCGACCATCTTGATCACCTGGGATAAGAAGGTATCCTTACCTACCTTAGTGGCTTCTACCTTAAGCGCTCCCTCTTTGTTTATGGTGGCTCCGATCACTTCATCACCCTCTCCTTTATTCACCGGCATGGACTCCCCGGTGGCTATGGATTCGTCCACCGAACTTTTGCCGGATACGACAACTCCGTCGGTGGGGATCTTATCTCCCGGCCTGACCACCATCACATCTCCGATCTCGACCTCCTCTACCGATATCTCTTGCTCCTCTCCGTTTCTGATGACTCTAGCGGTTTTTGCCTCCAGTGTCATAAGTTTCTTGATAGCTTGAGATGCCTTTCCGGTGGCTTTATCCTCTATGTACCTACCGATCAGATGGAAGGCCATTATCATACCGGCCACGCCGCCGTAGTTCAGTATATTCGGGCCGTAGCCGAACCGATGCGATACTGCTATGAACCCCGTGGAGAAGGCGGCTAAAGTACCCAGCATGATGAGAGCGTCCATGTTTGGAGTCAGGTTGATGAACGATTTGATCGCCGAAACATAGGTTTCTTTACCGGTGTAAAATAAGATGGGTGTTGCAAGTCCCACCATGGCTATGTTGTAGAATCTCATCCCACCAACAGTTATACCAAAGAACATATGGGGGATCATCAGTACGAGCATGGGTATGATGAACCCCCACGCCACCATTGCACGATGTTTTGAAGATTCTATCTTCTCAACATCCCTTTCCACCTTATCCTTCTCCTCCCTTTCTCCCTTCAACCACGAATCGGGAACATCGTACCCGGTTTTCTTCACGGTCCTCACGAAATCGCTTTTATGTACCTTACTTGGAATGTAATCGATGGTGGCCTTCTCGGTGGTCAGATTGACGTTAGCCGAGATCACTCCGTCCAGACGCTCCAAGCTTTTTTTTACCGCCTGTGAGCAAGATGCGCAGGTCATACCCCGGATAGGCATATCGATCTTGCTTCCTTCTGCCACCTTATAGCCAGCTGATTCTACAGCTTTTGATATGTCATCCATGCTCAATTTCGATTCGTCGAAATCCACCAATGCCTCTTTGGTAGCATAGCTGACGTTAGACTCTTTGATACCTTCGAGTTTTTTCAATGATTTATCTATGGCCTGAGCGCAGCTGGCACAGTGCATTCCTTCGATGGGTACGCTTTTTTTATTCTTCGCCATGGAGATCACCATCAGATGTATATCTCAGGTTTCTCGTCGACCTGAGCGTGGCAGTTTTTTCGTTCACTCCCATACTGAGAGCAAAGACGGGTGAATTGAATCTTTGCGACCTTTTGGGAATTAGATTCACCTTGGTATGTGGGGTCCTTTGCCATTTTTAAACACCTCTACGTGTGTATATGTACCTTATTATTCATTGCATTTTCGGTTTACAATTGTTAAATTTTACCACCTTATATTTTACGATCGCAAGATTTATCACGGTGCCATTGTATTTACGTATCATGGATTTGGACAGGACAGAGATGGGGATACTCAAGGCCCTGCAAAAGGATTCACGCAGGTCTATGCGATCTCTGGCAGATGAGTTAGATGTGAGCGTCCCCACCATCAGTACCAAGATCAAGGAGCTGGAGGATATGGGTTTGATACAGGGATACGGCGCTCAGATCGATGTGAACATGCTGGGGTTGCACACCTTCGTACTGAATATAGACACCAGGCCCAACAGTTTGGAGTCGGTATCCCAAGAAATCCTGAACACACCTCAGGTTCGCAGTCTTTACGAACTGGACGGCGGCAGTTTGATGACTATATTATCTGTAGATGAGATGAGAGAATTGGATAACATACTTCGGGAGCTCAAATCTATGGAAAGCATACTTGGATTCACCAGTTCCAGGGTAACCGGTACCTTTAGAGATCACGGCCCTGTTCTGGTTGAAGACCAAGCTTCTCTTGATTTGGACTGCTACTACTGCAAGGCCCATATTGAGGGCAAGCCGGTGAAACTGGAGATGGATGGAAAAAAGCATTACCTGTGCTGTGAGGTATGTGCAAGGGAGTATCGGAAAAAGTACGAGGCACTGAAGAAGAAATCTGAAAAACACCGGTAGCTTTGAGGTTTTATATCTTCCAGAATGGGAGTCCGCAGATTTGACTTGGTTCCACCGGCCAAAAATCAAATATTCAGGCTGATTTCAACTCACAAAAAGGCTACATATTATGATGAATTTCCAGATAATTAATATCCACTGGACTCTAGCGAAAAAATATATATTATGTGTACATATTACCATTTTGAATACGGAGTTGAAAACTTGCCTATAAAACACCAGAATAAAATATTGGCCGTTTGTACGGCTACGATGCTCGTATTAATCATGATATTCTGGTTTGCTTTTTTTGACCGTGATATTGATTCCAACGAAGAAACCATCGTTTTGATAAACTCAAATGACGAACGAATTGAAATGACGGTTCTAATAGCCGAGTCCGCTAGCCAGCAGAAATTGGGGTTGATGAACCATGAATCACTTTGTAAATATTGCGGCATGTTATTTGTTTATGAAGAAGACGTGCACCATGGTTTTTGGATGAAAAATACGAAGATAGCGCTATCCATAGCCTTCATATCCAAAGACGGCATCATCATGGAGGTCCAAAATATGGAACCAGAAACGACTAATACTCATAAACCTGAAGAGCCTTATAGATATGCATTGGAGGTCAACCAAGGTTTCTTTCAAGAAGAAAGCATAACACCGGGAGACCTAGTTTCGATTCCAGCTCGGCTTCGTTATAACTGATCATAGTGCAATGGATATCATTTTCGTCAAAGGATGTGTGTATTTGATTAGAAATCTATAATTTAAATGCAACAACCAAAAAATACCTATATAGGAGATTGGTTTAGTGTTCTAATTGTCAAAGATTTAAAGGTGTTGAAACAATGGCAGAAAAAGAAACACATATCGAAGCAAGGATGGAAGATACAAATATATATCCGCCTCCGGAAGAATTCAAGAAGAACGCTAACATGAACGACCCAGGCATATACAAATATGCTGAGGAGAACTATGAAAAGTTCTGGGCCGAACGTGCAGAGAAGCTGCATTGGTATAAAAAGTGGGATAAGGTACTAGAGTGGAATCCTCCATATGCCAAATGGTTCCTGAACGGCAAGATTAATGCATCTTACAACTGCGTGGACAGGCACATTGAGAACGGAAAGGGTGACAAGACCGCCATAATTTGGGAAGGCGAGCCAACCGACGAATCTAGCAAGTATACTTACGCCGAGCTCAAGGACGAGGTCTGTAAGTTCGCCAACGGACTCAAGGAACTAGGGGTCGGAAAGGGAGACATAGTTACTTTTTACCTTCCCATGGTCCCCGAACTTGCTATAGGCCTGCTAGCTTGTGCCCGTATCGGTGCACCTCACAGCGTCGTATTCGGAGGCTTCTCTCCTAAAGCACTTAGAGACAGACTTCAGGATTCCAAATCAAAAGTGCTGGTAACCGCCGACGGATACTACCGGAGAGGAAAAAAGTTGAATATGTGGGAGAATGCGGTGGAGTCTTTGGAAGGCGCGGACTCCGTGAAAAAGGTAGTCATAGTTGACCGGCTCGGAAGGGACGATATAACGATAGACGAAGGAAGGGATCATTACTATCACGAGCTCGTAGAGGATAAATCAACGGAATGCGAACCCGAGAAGATGGATTCTGAGGATATGTTGTTCCTCATGTATACCAGCGGTACCACAGGTAAACCAAAGGGTGTAGTACATACGACCGGAGGATATCTAACCGGAACCTCGACAACCCATAAATGGGTATTCGATTTAAAGGAAGACGACATGTACTGGTGCACTGCTGATATCGGATGGATAACTGGTCACAGCTATATCGTATACGGTCCCCTAGCCAACGGTGCAACAACAATAATGTACGAAGGCTCTCCGGATTATCCGGATAAAGATAGGTTCTGGCAGATAGTTGAAAAGTATGGTGTTACCTTACTCTATACCGCCCCAACAGCAATAAGATTGTTCATGAAATGGGGTAAAGAGTATCCTGAAAGATGCGACCTTTCTACTCTCAGATTGTTGGGAAGTGTCGGTGAACCTATAAATCCGAAGGCATGGGAATGGTACCGAGATGTCATCGGCGGAGGTAAATGCCCCATAGTTGATACATGGTGGCAAACCGAAACCGGTATGATCCTGATAACTCCGCTCCCGGGTCTCACAGATCTAAAACCCGGCAGTGCGACAAAGCCATTCCCCGGTCTCAAGGCAGATATATACGATGCCGGTGGCAACAGCTTACCCCCTAATCAGGGTGGATATCTGGTACTCAAACGACCTTGGCCTGCAATGCTGAGAACCCTGTACGAAGATCCTGAAAGATACGAGAAAACTTACTGGTCTGAGTATGGTTCCGATATTTACTTTGCAGGTGACGGTGCTAGGGTGGACGAGGACGGTTACTTTTGGGTTGTCGGAAGGATAGACGACGTATTGAACGTTGCCGGACACAGACTCAGCACAATGGAGATGGAAAGTGCATTGGTTGACCATCCCGCCGTTGCCGAAGCAGCAGTTGTCGGTCGTCCGGATGATCTGAAAGGACACGTGCCGATGGCTTATGTAATCCTTGAAGGAAATAGAGAAAGTTCTGAAGAACTTGCTCAGGAACTACGGGCCCATGTAGGTGAGATTATAGGTCCCATCGGTAAGCCGGCCGACGTAAGATTCACCGATGATCTACCAAAGACTCGTTCCGGTAAGATCATGAGACGTATCTTGAAAAAGCTGGAAGCCGGAGAGGATTACGGCGACACATCCACACTCAGGAATCCTGAAATCGTGGAAGAGCTAAAGGCGCAGGTAGAACAGTAAAACCCCCTTCCCTCCCCTTTTTTTCTTATTTTTTTTCACAACCGTAGAGATATACCATGCCGTACATGTAGTATTCTTTACGCATCACTTGGAAGTGATCCTGGATCCTTCGGTATATATCCCTATCCATATGTGTTCTGCCGAATATCTTGGCCGACAGCATCATGGGGTAGAAAAAGTATCTGGAAAAATTCCCCTTTGGTCGTCCAGTATCCAATATCACCATGTACCCGTCTTCTTTAAGTATGCGTTTGCATTCTTTGATAGCTTTTGTGGGGTCAGGCACGGTTGTAAACGTAAAGGTGGTTATTATCCTGTCAAAATGGTCTGCGGGGAATTTGGAATCCTCAATATCGTCTTTAACAATGGATACCTTATGGTCCACATTTTCCCTAACAGCGCGTTTTTTGGCTCTTCTGAGCATCCCCTTGCTGATGTCGGTCCCTACCACGTGTCCATCTTCCAATCGATCTACAATCTCCGGAAGTATATAACCGCTTCCGGTGCCCACGTCGAGCACCAACTCACCTCCCTGTAGATTTAACATATCTATGGAGCGGCTTCTCCAACATTTCTGTGGTCGGGAGATCAAAGGAAAATTGTCCACAGCATCGTAAAAGGGGCTCCAAACGTCATATCTGGAAGCGACCTTTTCCTTGGAAGACATCTACTTACTATTGGATTTAACATATTTCAAACCTTCGGAGGTATCTGAACACTCATCACACTACAGTCATCAGTCCGAAGGTGAAATCTCCGTAAACCACCACATAACTGAATATATAACCCAGGATAACTCCTGAATTGAGGAGGGGGAGTCCGGCTTGAGGATTTCCTTTCAGTACGTACCCCATGAGTACCGTCAGCCCTATGACTGCGCCACAGATGGAGCCAAATGCTACCAGAAGTGGGCCGTAGAGCCCTCCGAAGGTGATCGGTTCCAAGTACATGAAAGCGGAAACCGGCAGTATTCCCGGGATTATCATGTCTCCCAGGCCGATGAAGGTGGCATCCAATCCCTTTGACTTCTTTCCTTTTTTGGATACCAGTTTCTTTTTTTCCTCGTTTTTAAAAGAATATTTCATATCCGTAGGAAATACCAGCAGCACCGGCGTTTTCATCTTCATGACGCCGTCGGCCAATGTAAGCATGTGTTTGGTTTTGTATACTGAGATGGCGTCGTAGGCTGCCAGTGCGATCAGCAGTACGAATACTGGCAGAATACCGAGGCTGAAGCCGAAGATCGCTGCGATCCCGGCACCCATGATTAGCCCCAAACCGTTTATAACGTACCATTCAGGGTGAAGGTAAAGCAGGGCCGTGAGCAGGGCGGTGGTAACTATGGCAAAGGTCGACGGTAGATCGATCCAGACATTGGATACCAGTACCCTGTAGGGTATGAAGGTTAAATATATTGGGTAGAATACATAGAACATTGTCAAGGCTACAACGGCTAGTATCATGTATTGAAGAAAATTACCTTTGGTATACTTCATCACCAGCAGGAGTGCGCCGGTAAATACTATCAAAAATCCGACGTATATCAGTGGGTTAACCGGGTCGTCAACATCTTCTCCAAAGGCTTTGTACTCCTCGGGATAGAGATTAACAACAGTCAATGCCAGCATATGGGTTAAAACCATCATGCAGGCGATTGCTACCACGGACAGATGCTCTTTTTTCAATCAGACCCCTCGCTCATGAGGGTACCGAAGGCCAGTGTACCTGTAACGTTGTTGATCCTGACCTTAACCATTTCGCCTTTAGTGGTACCGGGAACGTATATTACATATTTTCCCTTTCTTGCCATACCGTCACCTTCCCTTCCGATATCCTGTATAAGTACCTGGTAGACCTCGCCCTGCTTCAGTTCCTTGTCCTCTATGGCCTGTACCTTTTTCTTCTTTCCCCTGATCGGTCGATGTGCTCCGCAGGCGTCGCACTGAAGTATTGTTATCCGGTCCTCCTTGACCAGCCTCGTATCCGGTTTTCCACACTCGGAACACAGAACGTATCGATCTATGAAATTTTCAATCTTTTCTTCTATCTTCTTTGAACCTAGTTTGCCTTTGAATGTAGCCCTACCGCTTTCTTCTATCTCTCCTGCGGTTCCCAATTCCCTGAGCAGGTATTTGAGTACTCTATCGCTGTTTCTATTTATAGTATCTATTATCTCTGAGAAATTTCGGAATATGGTGGTGTTCCCTTCTACAAACGAGTCTACCGGCGGTACCTGGAATCGTTCGTGATGAGAGATATCCTCCGGTAATTTTTTTCTTGCCCGTTTCAGCAGTTCATCGTAATCCTCAGACGGTTCTTCACACATACTCCGATGTAAGATACTGATGTTTAAATATGTGTCGGTTTTCGAGCGGGAAATCTTAATAATAGAAAAGGAAATAGTCTCCTCATGACCATTGAGCTCTTGATGTGGACCTGTGCTTTAGTTGCAGGTGTAATAATATTGGTCAAGGGAGCGGACATAATGGTCGATGGAGGTGCTAGGACAGCAGTATATCTGGGTGTACCGGCCATTATCATAGGTTTGACCGTCGTATCTTTTGGTACCTCACTACCTGAACTAGCTTCAAGTTTAAATGCATTGTCCAAGGGAAAAGATGGCATCTCCGTGGGAAATGTAATTGGATCCAATATAGCTAATGTCCTTTTGGTACTCGGTGTCAGTTCAATCATCTCCCCCATATCCGTGGATAAAAAGTTGATGAAAAGGGAACTGCCTATAGTGTTTTTAGCAATGGCATTGTTGATATTCTTCTCCACCGGAATTGGTATCTCCCCTTTGGAGGGATCAATATTAGTAATTGTATTTGCGTTATATATGGGGTATTTTATTCATACGGCGATCAAATCTGATGAAAGAAAATTAGTGCGTGAAAGGATAGTTAGAAACCAGCGTCATGGTGTTACGGATTTGTTTCCAAAACGAGATATTACAAAGATAATAGTAGGTATATGTGGAATAATAATTGGTTCGGAATTGATGATTCGCGGGGGGATTTTCTACGCGGGACACTTCAACCTGTCCGAGGGCTTGATTGGACTCTCCATTATCGCTATTGGCACCTCTTTACCCGAGCTTGCAGCTTCCGGGATGGCAGCCTATAAAAATGAGCCCAGTATATCGGTTGGAAATGTCATCGGTTCAAACATTTTCAATATTCTGTTGGTACTGGGGGTATGTGCACTGATAACCCCCCTTACTTTTTCTTATGAACTGTACATAAGCGTATTGATAATGATTTTTGTTACCGTTATCATCGTGTTTTTCTCCTTTACCGGCAGGGTGTTATCAAGGTTCCAGGGAGGCCTCATGGTGCTGGGATACGGACTGTATATGGTCTATCTCTGTATCCCTTTTTAACACGCGGGAGTTTCTGACTCTATGAGTAACAATGCTGTTGTATTTTTCCTCTTTTTTCCGTATCCTCACAACCCTTTACACGGCTCAATGAATAAGACGTATACTCTTCAACCTCGTTCTTGGCGATAAGTCCGTAATATAGGGGCACCGCCACGGATACAAGGCATGGAGCACTAGAAGGGAGATGACGATGATGATAAATAGTGCGAGCAACGCCGAAACTAACACGAGTAATATGTAGTTGTAGAATAAATGTATTGCGGCAATACATAATAAGGCCGCTAGAACTAAAATTAGGGAATTCGCTCTAGATATTTTTTCATCCGGCGTTGTATACATGTATCTCAAAACTTGAAGTTAAGTCCCTTCGTATTCACATTCAGATCGCTGTTTGAGTTATTACTGCTTTCTCTTTATCTAGGTAAGTAGGGTATCAAAACACTCGCAAAGGTTCTAGCGGTCATAGATTGCAGCATTATCTTTCCAGAGCCCTTTAGATGTTTTAAAATTGCCTAGAATACATACGAAAAATTGATTACCTTTTCCACTATGTTATTAGCATGACCATAACGACTTCCAAACCTGATCATATAGAGAAAGAGCATAAAATGCGGAAGCTTAAGATATGGCGGGATGTTGTAGGCCTTTCGATCATTGCAGCCTTTATAATCCTTGTATTTTTTTATGAAATGGATCTTTGGGTCAGAACCGCACTAGTCCTTTTAGGGGCGGTATATTTGATATATACCATGACCAAATTGAAAAATTCTATGAAGCAGTATTACTCCTTGCACGATGACCTTGTGGTAAAAAACGGACACATAACAAAAGTCAATTCCAAGATCGGGCGAAAGGTATGGAAGATGCCTCTGGAACATGTTGTAAAAGTATGCCCTAACATAAAAGGTATGCCGAACACTCTTTATGTTTTGTTTGAAAGAGATGGTAAAAAGGGTGCGGAGAATTTTTATAAACATCGGATAAAAAATCCCGAAGACGTTGAAAAATTGCTGGAAGAAAGGGGTTTATTGGAGGAAAAATACATTTCGGTAGATGATTTGAAGCGCTCTATAGAGTCGAATATAGAAGAAACATAACAAAAATCTTAAATATTTTTGAATTATCGCACCACATGCATGAACCCGGCGGCGGATTATCTATCGAAAAAAATATACAAATTTTATAAAAAGTTACCTCTCTACCCGTACGGGTTGATTCTAAAAACGGAGAAATAATTATGAAAAAATCCAAAGCATTCACCTCAACGTTCTTGTTCGCACTGTTTGTGTACCTATTCCTGACCCTTGCGGCCGGCCGGTCCATGGTGGAGGGAACTATTCTTTGGAGTCTAGAAGAGTTGATACTAGGGATATCCATCGCTTTGATAGTCGGTGTTGTAGCTAGTGATATCCTATGTCGCTCGGGTAGCTACAGGATGTTGAATCCGGTGAGATGGGTTATAATGCTCTTGTACTGCATTCCTTTGTTCATTGAAATGATCAAGGCCAACTTTGATGTGGCCTACCGGGTGATAACCGGTAAGATAGAGCCAGGTATAGTTAGGATCAAACCGAACTTGAAAACGGACTTGGGTATAACCGTCCTTGCAAACTCCATCACACTTACACCAGGCACGTTAACTGTTGATGTTGACGATGAGAATGGGGACCTTTACATACACTGGATCAAGGTGGGCAAAAGTCCCACAAAGAGTATCGCCGGAAAGTTCATACCATGGATAAGGAGGTTTGCGGAATGAATCTATCATTTGAGTTTTATTTGGTGGTAGGCGTCTTTATCCTTTACATATTGATATCCATAATGAGGATATTCTTAGGCCCCACAGCTGCGGATAGAACAGTCGCCCTTGATACCATAAATACTCTGGTTGTGGCCAGCATGGTGGGACTAGGTGCCGCTACCTGGGAAACACTTTTCATTGACATAGCCATCGTCTACGCGATACTTTCTTTCGTAACAACTCTTTACATAGCCAAATACCTAGAAGGGGTGAATAACGAATGATTGTCATAACTATTCTTTACATATTGTTAATAGTCTCCCTGGTTTTCAACGGCTTGGGAGTGATAGGCCTGCACAGATTCCCAGATGTTTACACTCGACTGCACGCGGCTACGAAGTGCACCACCTTTGGTACCATCTTCATGACCTTTGCAGTAATGGCTTACAGTATATACATGTATTTACAGAATTCAGGTTCGGACCAGTATTTGAACATGGCCCTACACACGCTGGCCGCCTTGGTTGCCATACTTGTTACCAACCCCACCGGCGCCCACGCAATTGCTAGGGCGGCCCACCGGATCGGAATCAAGCCTAGATTTGCATCAGTCGATCATCTGGAAAAAAGGAGGGGAAAATAGATGATATACCACATACTTCAGTTACTGGTCCTCATCGGTTTGGTCATCACATCCGTAGCGGTTATATGGTTCAAGGACCTCATATCCGCAGCTATTGCTTTAGGTGCGTCTAGTTTAATACTTTCACTGCAGTTCTATCTGCTCCGAGCGCCGGATGTAGCAATTGCGGAAGCAGCGGTAGGTGCCGCACTCACCACCGCTATATTCATATTCGCAATCAAGGCGAGCCATCGAGAGGAGGGATTTAAATGAGAAAGGTTTTCGCACTGTTGGCGATATTGGTGGTATTTTCCTTCATGATACTAGCTGTTGTTGAACTAAGAGGTGAGGATGGAGGATTCGGCGAGCCCATGGAAACGAAGATGGACGAATACTTCCTAGAAGACAGTCAATCTCATAACCAAGTTAACAATGTGGCAACCGCTATTCTTTTTGATTACAGGGGCCTCGATACCTTAGGTGAGGCGACGGTGTTGTTCGCGGCGGTATCTGGAGTACTCACCGTCCTTCGAAAATTTAAACCGGTAAAGCGTGGTGGTAAAAAATGAACTGGGAGATGTCAAAAATAGTTCGCACCATCACTGATATAATGGTGGTACCTATAATCGTATTCGGTATCTATCTGATAGTACACGGTCATCTCACCCCTGGAGGCGGGTTCCAGGGTGGCGCGGTCATCGCATCCTCCACAGCGTTATTGATAATCGCTTATGGTTCTTTCCGGGACTACAAAGAAGACTTTTCGTCCTTGGAATCCGTAGGGCTAACGCTTTTTATTATTTTAGCGATACTCGGACTACTGTTGAGCACCACCATGTTCTATAACTTCGCCGCCGGTATGGGAGGTATATTCGGCGGTACGGTTTCTCAAGGAATAAACCCGGGATACATAAACACCGGTGGTACGGTACCGTTGATGAACATCATGGTCGGCCTGGAGGTCGCCGCCGCGCTGAGCTTGATACTTTGGATGATGGCCAAGAACAGTGATTCCATGGAGGTGGAAATATGAATCAATGGTTTACAGTTCTGCCCCTGATAATGGTCGCTATACTCGTGTCCGTAGGGCTTTATACAGTCCTTTTTAAAAGAAATCTTATCAAGATGATCATGGGTGTTGCAATAATACAGAACGGTGTGAATTTGTTCTTAGTTTCTCTGGCCTACCGTGACGGCTATGCGGCACCGATATGGACCAGCGTTCCCGATGCTGATATGGTCCTTCCCACACCCCATGCCCTTACTCTGACTAGCATCGTCATCGGGGTTGCCACCACCGCACTGATGCTCTCATTTGTAATAATGCTAAAAAGGCACAACGGTACCATAGATTCCCATGAGAATAGGAGGTGTCGCGAATGAGTCTGGATTTAGTTGATGCTTCTCCGGCACTTGTACTTGCCATCCCACTGCTGTTCGCGTTTCTAGCTCCTCTGGCTAACAGGATATCTAAGGAATTAAGAGATGCGGCATTCATTATCGGGTTGCTCCTCACCATTTTGTTCGTTGCCTTTATGTCCTACGAGGTATTCAGTAATCAGGCGTGGACATACGTATTTGGTGGAGAGGAATCCGGGATCGTAAGGCATTCTTCCTATTTCAGGATAATGTTCGAGGCGGATGGCTATTCCGCACTGGCCGCCATCACCATCGCCGTTACCGCCCTGGGTGCGGGCATATACTCCTTTGCCTTCATGGAAGGGCATTCGGGTATGGAAAAGTTCTATGCACTGTTCTTACTGACCCTTGCAGGGGTGAATGGCATGGTATTGACGGCAGACATGTTCAACTTATTCGTCTGGTTCGAGGTAACTTCCATAGCATCCTGCGGCCTGGTAGCCTTTATCAATTACAGAGGCAAAAGTATAGAAGCCGCTTTGAAGTACATGTTCCTCAGTGTGATAGGGGGTCTTTTACTCTTGTTTGCCATAGGTCTGATTTATGGAGAATACGGCGTACTCAATTTCCACCTTATCGCAAATGATGTTACCGGAAGCATAGTAGATCGGATAGCATTGGGAATGATTGTTGTTGTTTTCGCAATGAAGGCCAGTAGTGTACCTATGCACATGTGGGCCCCGGATGTTTATACCGAATCGCCGGGTTCGGTGACTCCTTTCATAGCAGTAACCTCGATGGGTTCGCTGTTTGTTTTGTTTAGATTACTCTTCGGGGTATTTCGTTACTCGGTGGATGTGGCTGTTATGGGCGGTCTTTTGATAATACTCGGACTGCTGTCCATGTTCGTCGGTGTATCCATGGCCCTGAAACAGAGTGACGTAAAGAGGTTGATAGCTTATCTCTCGGTATCCCAGATCGGTTATATGCTCCTGGCAGTGGGAGTTGGATTCGCAACTTTGGATACGGGAGATTATACATCATTTGGCGCCATGGCCATCGAAGGCGGCTTATTTCATATGATCAACGATGGGGTCTATAAAGCCCTTCTATTCCTATCTGCAGTTGCAGTTGTATATGCCACAGGCACCAGCGATCTTAACAAACTCGGCGGCCTGGCACATCGTATGCCGTACACTACGTTGTTCTTCTTGATTGGCGGTCTGTCCATAGCAGGCGTACCTCCTCTTTCCGGCTTCAGCTCTAAGTTGTTGATCTATCAGTCCATATACCTTTATCACCCAATACTTGCTATAATCGCCCTGGTGATAAGTATAATCACCCTCGCGCTTATCGGCAAGATATTCTACAACGCATTTCTGGGTCCGGACCTTGGACTTACCAGGGGTGAGGTTCCCACCACCATGCTGCTGTCCATGGGCATTCTGACCGCGGTAGTAATCGTGTTCAGCCTGTTCCCTAATTACGTTGTGGCGGAAATAGTGGTGCCGGCCATAGAGGGTCTGGGGGTGATACCATGATCGATATAATTTTAAAGGGCATGTGGAGCCCTATACTTTTTATCCTCGTGGTTATTTTAACCGCATTGATTGTTTATATGTTCTATACCTTGGGCAACCCAAGTTACAAACGTACTAAGCACAAAGGGGAACCTTTTATTTCGGGCAATAAACCGCCAGGTGATGTACGCTCGATCCATGTAGGGGGAGACAACGTATTCTGGGGGTTCACCCACGCTCTAAGAAAGTATCTCGATCCACTGGTTAAAGGTCATACGGGCATAGTCAACGATTACGTATACTGGGTAGTGATCACACTAGCCTTGGTCCTTATCTATATCTATATTTTGATGTGAAGAGGTGAAAATTATGAAACTCACAAAAACCTTCGATAAAGCGCTCTGGGTCTTCCACGTGAACAGCGGCTCGTGCAACGGCTGCGATATAGAGATCGTAGCGGCACTGACCCCTCGTTACGACGTGGAAAGGTTCGGTATCAAGCTGGTGGGCTCACCCCGTCATG
This sequence comes from Thermoplasmata archaeon, assembly GCA_046498385.1. Lineage (GTDB taxonomy): Archaea > Thermoplasmatota > Thermoplasmata > Halarchaeoplasmatales > Halarchaeoplasmataceae > Halarchaeoplasma. The sequence continues at coordinate 40,298 of JAWOAU010000074.1, forward strand.
CAGACGTACTTCTGTTTACAGGTCCAGTAACTCGAAAGATGAAAAACAGGGTGCTCAGGGTCTACGAACAAACACCTGATCCAAAGGTGGTTATGGTAGTAGGTAATTGCGGCAGCACAACAGGGGTGTTCTACGACAGCTATGCCATAGACGGACCTATAGATACACTTCTGCCCGATGATTCACATATATTGTATGTTGCTGGATGTCCAGTACGCCCTGAAAATATTATCAACGGAGTGAAAGAAGCTTGGTTGTATTTGGAAAAACTCAGAGGTGATGATAAATGAAGCACATAAAACTCCCTATCAGCTTGGAACAATTGGAATTATTTTTCAAACACCATCTCGAAGAGGCGGTAAGTGATTTCAAAAAGGAGGAGATCAAAAAGGGAGTTAAGCAAAAATCCATGAAATTGATTTGGTTCACGGTTGATAGAAAATCATTCCGTAAAGCCGTAAAACTGATCTCTTATGTACATATACCACACCTTTCCGTCACCTCCGGCTCCGACCGGGGCGACCACGTTGAATTGATCTATCACTTTGCCGTTAACTACGGCCATCCTGGTGAAGAGGTGAGCGTCAATATCAAAGTTGCTCTTCCAAAGGACGACCTTACCATACCGACCATCACCGACATAGTACCCGGGGCCGTAACCACCGAACGAGAAAAGCAGGAATTTTTGGGCATAACCGTAAAAGGGATTCCCGATTCCAGGAGACTTTGGTTAGATGAGAACTTCCCCAAAAACCGATATCCATGGAGATGGGACGAGACAGGAATGGAAAAGATGTCAAAGTACGCACATGATATGGACCAAGCGACCACTCCTCCGACCGTAAAAAATCCAAAAAGGGGTGATAAAGATGAGTGAAAAAGATACCACTTACCAAGTACCTATCGGGCCAATCCACCCTGCATTAAAGGAACCTTTCATGATCAATTTTAAATTGAACGGTGAAACAATAGTGGATGCCGATCCCCACCCGGGTATGAATCACAGGGGGATCGAATTTATGGGGATGCACAGGAACCCTCTGAAGGTAATACCACTGGCTGAGCGAATATGTGGGATATGTTCTATCGTGCATCAACATATGTTTACTACCGCGGTTGAGCATGCCGCAGATATCGAGCCCACTAACAGGGCTCGTTACATAAGGACCATAATGGCTGAACTAGAGAGGATACATTCCCATGTACTTTGGGCCGGCGTTGCCGCCCACGAGATAGGTTTCGATACGCACCTCCACTTCACCTGGAAGATAAGAGAAAAAGTCATGGATCTCCTGGAGTTCATCACGGGCAATCGAGTAAATTACTCTATGTGGACCGTCGGAGGCGTCCGTAGAGATATCACCGAGGACATGTATCCTAAAATAGAAGATACCCTGCTCTACTATGAATCACTCTATAGCAAATTGGAGGACATATTCCTAGGAGATACCAGTATCAGGCTTAGGACAAAGAATATAGGTATTCTGTCTGAAGAGGATGCCCTGCGTTTATGCGGAGTAGGACCTACTGTTAGGGCTTCGGGTGTTAGGAAGGATGTAAGACTCGACCAGCCCTATGCCGCCTATGGTGATTTAGATCTGGATTATGTGGTTCCCTCAACATACGGTTATGAGAATACAGGGGATGTATTCTCTAAAACTTTGGTTAGGTTAAAGGAGGTAGTGCAGTCTATAGATATCATAAGAAAATGTGTCGAACAGATGCCGGATGGAGATATAAACAGTGAGTCAAATAAAGCGGTGTTGTTGAACAAGCTGAAAAAGACCGGCGGAGAGGGTATCGGCAGAATAGAAGCACCTAGAGGCGAGGCGTTCCACTATGTACGTTTAAAGGAAGGAAACGAAGAAGTCGACTGCTGGAAGGTACGGGCTTCCACCTATAACAACTTAGCAACATACGCACCAATGTTCATAGGGGAGCAGATAGCGGATATACCGATAATAGCAGCCTGTATAGACCCGTGCATAGGGTGCATGGACCGAGCCGAGATAGTGGACATAGGAACAGGTGAGCGAAAGAGCTACACCCATGAGGAACTGCACGAATTGAGCGTTGAAAAAACAAGGAGGATACTGGGGGGTTCATTATGAATCTAGAAGAGTGGTCCATCCGGTTTTTTTTCATACTGGTAATCCCGTTTATCGGTCTCTTCTTGGGAATGGTATACAAGGGATTCGACCGTAAGATCACCGCAATGATGCAGGCGAGGATCGGCCCGCCTTTGAGACAACCGTTCAGGGATGTTAAGAAATTATTCATGAAGGAGAATATTGTTCCCGACCACGCCGTAGAATGGATATTCCATGCGGCACCATTGGTCGCCTTAGTGGCACCACTGGCCACCTTAGTGTATTTACCTTTAGGTCCCTTTGAACCGGTAATGAAGGGTTACGGGGACCTAATTTTAATATTGTACCTTTTAGCAATACCTGCTGTTGCTATGGCGGTTGGTGGATTGGCATCCGGTTCGCCGTATGCAACCGTCGGAGCCCAGCGTGAACTGGTATTGATGATGAGCTACGAGTTTCCCCTAGCTATTGCCGTGGTAACCATCGCTTGGAAATACGAGAGCTTTTCTTTAGCTACGATATCCGCAACTCCGGTTTGGAGTTTGGTCGGAGCCATGGGCACATTGGGTTTAGTATTGATATCTTTAGGTCTTTTTGCAGTCCTGCCTGGAGAACTTTCAAAGGTACCATTCGACCAGGCCGAGGCGGAAACCGAACTCGCCGGAGGCATATTCGTCGAATACTCGGGCAGGAACTTAGGTATATTCTACTTGGCCGAGGCGGTGAAGATGATAGTTGTTGGAACGTTGCTAATAGCACTCCTGTTCCCTCAAAATTTATCTCATTGGTACTCCTTTGGCGGACCGGAGATCGCCGGGTTGTTGGTTTTTGACGTAATAGCCGACATATTGTTCTTCCTCCTGAAATTACTGATAATAATCTTTATAGGTGTGTCCGTGGTTCGAGTGGCGGTAGCACGATTTCAGATAGACAAAGCTAGTTATTTCTACTGGGTTCCCATGACTTTATTGGGATTGCTTGGAACGATATTGGTGGTCATGGAAGGTGCGATATGAGGTGATTAAAATATGCCAACATCTACTATATTTACGTTAATCAAACAGCTTTTGACCAAAAAGGCGACGAATCCCTTTCCGGTCAAATACACGCCGAACAACATGCACGCCGCCGCATCTCTGATAGAAAGCGGCAAATTAAAAATCAATCCACCGGTCGAGTTACCTCCGGACTATAGGGGCAAACTCACTTACGATGTGGATGCGTGCATAGGCTGTAAACTGTGTTTAAAGGTATGCCCTTCCGAGGCACTGGTATTCAAGCCTGAGGAAAAGAAGATCAAGCACTACGTATCCAGATGTACGTTTTGCTCACAGTGTGTGGAAATCTGTCCCAAGAACTGTTTTAAAATGTCGAACGAATTCCTCATAGCGGGATTAGACAAAGAGGCAGAGGATATGGTTTTGAATCCCTGAAATCAAAGGACGGGGATATATCTCCATTCGTCCGTCATTAGCATTCGCAGAAGATATTCTTTAGCTTTTTTCAACTCGCTGCTCATACCCTCTTTCAGTGACATGTCCTTCGGTTGAATACCGACCAAAACAACACTTTCTACCTTCTGTGCCAGGAAGTCCATAACCAGTGAAAGTGGTAGGGCATGTGTACTCATTGTGAAAACCCCGAGTTTATTACGTGGTACTCTGCGTATCTCTCCTGGCTTTAACCCCATATCCGCCGCATCTACGATTATCACCTCTTCATAGACACCCTCGTCTATGTGAGGGATAAAGTTTTCCGGCATGGTACCGCAGTCTTCCACGTCCCATCCGTCCCGCCTGAACTCCCGCGCTATTTCCTCTCCGATAGCATCGTCCCCTCTTATATCATTGCCAACGCCTAGCAGAAGGTTTTTTTTCATATTTCGAGGAGCAAGTAATGTATGTAATAAACGTTTCCCAACGTAGAAAAATATTTGATACTCTACTACATAACGTGATTGTACATGGATGAAATAAAGTCACGCTGCGAACGGATATTGGAATTCGCTCCAGAAGGTGAGTTCGACGACTATGCAGCACAGCATCTCAAAAAGAAGATATATAAATGGAAGGAAAGCGACAAAAAAAAGATAACTTCCTTAGAATACTTTGTGAATGGAAAGGAATATTCTTTACTTTTGGATGCACTGTACCTTGAAAAAACTCTATCTAAAATTAAAATAAAGTTTCTCAAGCCCGTACTTAATGCAAAGTGGAACTTTTCTAAACCTACCCGGGAGATCATGGAAAAAAAAGGCAGGGCGCTGGTGAGGTCCTTCGAGTTCGACCCTGACTCACTCAATCCCTGGGCCTGTATGAATAAAATAGAGAATGAAAAAGTGATGATGAGGGCCTTTATCTCCGATTTTTTTCTCCCCATATCTATTCAAACCAAATCTCAATATCATCATGCCCAAGATATACCGCGGATGTACGACCCCCATCTAAAAAAGTTACAGGGGGTATGGAAGGATGTTAAAAAGGGGATAGTACCCTTTGAAATCATCATATGTGCCTACACGCCTAAAGATAGATATATGTATGTTATAGACCCCTTGGAAAATATTCAAAAAAATCATCCCCTGCATACGATACCATATCATTACAAGGTTTCCAGGGGACCTTTGGAGTATATAATTTTCGACACCTTGTTTGCATATATGGATTTGCATCCACTGGTTAAAAAGATGTTTCTGTTCATTTTTGAGTGCGGAGAAATCACGGTTCCCGATATAGCTCATAAATTCAATGTGCCTGAACGAATAGCCCTAAATAACCTCAATGCACTGATATCCAAAAATCTGCTTAAGGTGAGGAAGAATCTGTACTATGATATAGCTATGGATGAAGTAAAGGCTCGTGCGGAAGTACTGAGTCGATTTTAGATTACTTTGCCTCTTTTATCAGGTCCCCTAAGGTCAATGCCCTTTTCCCGGAGGTCGAAATGGTAGTGGTCTCCTGGTACTCGTCCATGAGTTCTATGCTAAGAGAGCTTTCTAATTTTTTTATCAGCTCATCACTGGGACGGAGGTCGCCTTTTTCAAGCTTAGCGATGACGGATTTTTTCTCGTTCACACTGTTAGCAAGGTCCTCTTGGGTTTGTGACATTCCAATCCTAGCTTCACGGATCCGGTCGCTGTAGTCTAACGCTAGGACTTTTTCACCGTCACCCATGCCCCTGGTGCTGCCGTAAGCCTCTTTTTTCCTCTGTATGCGATTAAGCATTTTATCTTGGTCAAAGCTCACCTTTCCAGATTTAAAGACCTCTTTTCCATGCCTGGAACACCCTTGACAAACTTGGAGAGTTGACCCCTCTATAGAGACGGTAGTAGGCTTTCCAATTTTCTTTCCACACAGTTCACAGTTCATGTTAATATCCCCCAATCATGTGATAGGATAAGGCATTTTGGGGGATATAAAGGTTATCTTCACTTTTTTAAAAAAATTCGTAAATTGACCGATATCTTTAAGAAAACTTTTATATGCCTGTTTTCATTACCTCTTAGGTTAAAGGAGTCTCAAAAGTATAAAAAGTGATAATCATGGCTTCAAAAAAGAAGGAAAAGAAGGAAGCAGCAGATTGGTTCGATGAGCTTGACGAGGAACTGGAGAAGAAAACTGAAGAAACCTTTAGGGATTTGGGCGAAAGGGACTCCAAGCTGGCTGATATTAATCAACAATTTATAAAGGATTTCTGGAGGATATGGATACGGTTCGAGAAGATAAACGTACACTTTAGCATGAAACCGGAGTACAGTTCCTTCGCTAAGATAAAGGAGTTTCCGGAGAATTGGGAATTCAAAGAGAATTTTGATTTCACCGGTGTACAGACCATCCGATTAATGGACAAAACCCAGGACGAAAACCGGGTCGGGGACACTCTCCTTATAGACTATTATACCGAAGAGGATGTTTTCAAAGTCGGTATGTTCTTTGAGTTTTGTGAAGGAGAAACCTATTATAAATACAGCGGCTGGAAACGAATATACGCCCGGTATCTGCTGTGGGAAGCGGGTTTTCCTCTAGAAGATAACGATATGGACGAATTCCACGAAATCTTGAAGGACGTAGTGAAGGTATGGTACGAATCCCATCTTAAAAAGGACCGTAATATAATGCTTAACCATATCAACAAGGAATTCGACAAAATAGAGGAGTATCCTGAGTAGGCCAAAAACAAAAATCCTTTCCACTTTTACAATTTTCTAGACCCCCCCTGAAAATGGTTAAATACTACTGAGGTTTAGATGATGAACACATTCGAAAAAAAAGCGTGATAGAATGAAAAACGAAGAACTCGCGCCCCACATAAATGATATAACCCGGGCGCTAAAAGGAAAAATAAGCAAAGAAGAAGTCGAACGAGAACTCCAGGATTGGCTGGATAACTACAAGGTTGACTTGGCAACCGCCAAAAGATCCGTAGTTAACAAACTGGGAGGAGACCCTCAGGATCTTTTCGCTCGTACCGAGAAAAAGGTTAACGAGATAACGGGAACTGAGAGAAATCTTGAGCTCAAGGCAAGAATCGTTTCCATAAACGAAAAGAACATAGAGGTAGATGGTGTGCCTAAAAAGATACATTATGGCATATTCGGCGATGATACCGGAACCATACCCTTTACACTTTGGGAGCCCTTGACCGAGCCCCTGGAAAAGGGAGATACGGTTCATGTGATCAACGTATATGCCACCACGTGGAATGATAAACCTCAGATCAACCTGGGTTCCCGCGGGAGAATGAAAATGCTTGAGGAGGACGAGGTACCTGAATTCAAAAGAACGCTTCAGCGATGCAATATAATAGATGTACGTGAAAGCATGAACAATCTGATAGTAACGGGTAGGATACTTTCCATGGAGAACAAGATCGTTCAGACTGAGAACGGCGAAAAGGATCTTTACTCAGGAGTACTTGCGGACGAAACGGGCAAGATCCAATTCAGTGCGTGGTACGATTTTGACCTGGAAGAAGGTCAGGTCATCGAAGTCCAAGGAGGTTACATCCGTTCATGGAGGGGTATTCCTCAGTTGAGTTTTGATGACAATGCCTCCGTTGAGACGCTGGAAGATGATTCACTACCGCCCAAGGATGAACTGGAAGATTTAGGCATCATGACCATCTCCCAGTTGGCCCGAAGAGGCGGTGCGGTTGACGCTATCATCGATGCGGTGATGATAGATATCAAAAGCGGCAGTGGACTGATATTCAGATGCCCGGAGTGCAATCGTGTAGTCCAAAAGAGCGCTTGCAGGATACATGGTAAAGTAGACGGCGAACCCGACCTGCGTGTAAAAGGTATATTGGACGACGGCACGGGAGCCCTGACCGTTATAATAACCCGTGACGAGACTGAAAAGATATTGGGTTATGATTTGGACAAGGCTATGGAGATTGCCAGAGACCGTATGGACCACGGAGTGATAAAAGATGAATTAGAAGATCATCTGATAGCTCAGCCACTGCGAATGAAGGGCAATGTTACCTGTGACGATTACGGCCTGATGCTGATCGCCAGTGAGGTAAAGGAGAAGAAGATAAACATGGAAGAAGAGGCCCGTAAACTTCTCGATGAGGTGAGAGTATGAGCATGATCCAGCGAGAAGTAGCGTGGAGATTGTTCGCGCAAGAGTTCAACCAGTCCACACTTGAGATCAGCGGCAGCGAAGCCGAAAGGACACCTTCGTACGTGGTGACCCCTCTGGGCGCCATGGTCAATAGAGTTTACATGGTGGGAGTGCTCACCGAGACGGAGAATCTTGGTACCCAAGATGATCCTATGTGGAGGGCCAGGGTTTCCGATCCTACGGGAACCTACTTCGTGTCCGCCGGGCAGTATCAGCCCGGTGCGGCCACTGCAATTTCCTCCCTAGAACCTCCGGCATATGTTGCAGTAGTCGGCAAATCCAGCGTATATCAACCTGACGAGGAAACCGTCCTGACCTCTCTTAGGTGCGAATGCATCAAGGAGGTATCGGAGGAGATGAGGGATTATTGGATACTGGAAGCCTCTCGCTCGTTGAAAACCAGGCTTGAAGCCATGGAAGAGGCTTTAAGAATGGACGAGGTATCGGCGGAGGAGCTGATAAGACTAGGTTATGATCCGGATTTGGCCAAAGGAATCAAAAGGGCTACGGAACATTATTCATCCGTATCTTTGGATAAATACTGGTCTTTACTAGAGGATTCTTTGATGTACGTTCTTCCCGAGTATGAGAGGACCCCTGTAAAGGAGCATTCCGAACCAAAAGAGGAAGAACAAAGTGACCTGGAGGATTTAATACTTGAGGTCATAAAAGAAATGGAAGAAGAGGGACAGGACACAGGCGTTGATTACAATGATATCATGCTTGAGGTAATGGACAGAGAGAACATTTCAGAAGGTGAATTCGAGGAGGCTGTTAGAAATCTTAGGTCCCTAGGACACCTTTACGAACCGGACCTTGGTTCTCTAAAGAGGATATATTGAGTTAATCCTTCCTCTCCCTTTGTTTCTTTATAGCTTCTTTGAGTTTTAACTCTCCCTCGACCACCTTTTGTGCTAATTCTTTTGATATTGTTATCTCACCGTTGCTCTGCAGTCTACTCCTTCTCTGCATCTCTTTCTTCTCCCCTTCAGTAGCCTCTACTTCATGGGGGCCGTATGCGATCTGCCCCTTTGACATAGCTATCTTTCTAGCGGCTTGAATATCGGGTGAATCAACACGTTCCGTAGTGTATTCCTCGTTGACTATTTCTATCCTAAGGGGAAGCCCTTTCAACGAGTTTAAAGTACGGTTTCTATTTGTTTTATCGCCGTGACCGACTTTTACGATCATGGTATGGAAATCATAACCTTCCATATACCGTTCCACCAATTGTTTTACAGTTTCAGGAGAGTCCGCATATGCGGTTTCAAGCAGTTTTCCATCTCCCATCAAAGCCACCCCAGGTCTAAAGCCCGGGTCTATGCCTACCACCAACCGCTGGTAAGATGATTTTCCGGAGAGGGCGTTTAGTGCTATCCGTACGCCCATCCGTATATCTTTCCCTACCCCTATTACGTTATCGTGGTCTATCATAGGTTTTTCAATCCTAGAAGTTAAAACCACTCCTACGTTCTCCGGTATGGGGTCTTGAGGTGACAAGCTGACGAAGGGTATGTCCCTGTGTTTGAGTTCCTTCACTACATCGTAGTAGAACTCGAAGTTGTCCGTGGCAACGGCTAGTATCTTCATGTTGAAGGGTTAAAGGTAGGGAGGATATATCTTTTTTGAAAGAAAGGGGTTTTTACTCAACGTCGGGAGCGGGTTCGATCAAGCCAGCTTCCATAAGCTTCTTGGTATGTTCTCGACTTCTGAGGATCACTTTCTCGGCCTTCTCCCTGAGCTCCTCTTCACTGAGCTTCACCCTTGCGATACCCTGTTCTACAGCTTTCAAACCTACGCGTACCGCTTGATGTATATATACCTCGGTGTTATCCATGGTCGGTACCAGATACTCCTCATGGATGCCCTGCTGTTCGGCGACTTCCGCGATGGCGTATGCCGCTTCTATGTGCATCTCGTCGGTGATGGTCTTTGCCCTGACATCCAGGGTGCCTCTGAATATTCCCGGAAATCCTATTGAATTGTTTACCTGGTTGGGGAAGTCCGAACGACCGGTTCCTACCACTCTAACGCCGGCTTCCTTTGCCTCCCAAGGCCATATCTCTGGTATGGGATTTGCTTCTGCGAAAAGAATACCGTCTTCGTTCATCTTTTTCAGCCATTCTTTTTTGATGGTGTCCGGTCCGGGTTTGGAGGCCGCAACTACAACGTCTCTTCCCTCTATGAGTTCCGGCAGTCCTCCGTCTTTTCTTTGTTTGTTTGTCTTCTGGGCGAATTCCCATTTAACCGGGGATTTATCTTTATCTAGATCTTCCCGATCGGCGTGGAGTAGTCCCCTTGAATCGCAGAGTGTTAAATTCTTTTCCGGAACACTTGCCTTTAGAAGAGTTCTTGCAAGACATAGGTTTGCGGCTCCGGCACCGACCAAACCTATCTCAACTTTATCCAGCTCTTTGTCAACCACTCTTAGACCGTTGATTATAGCCGCTAGAGTGATTGCGGCGGTTCCCTGCTGGTCGTCGTGCCATACAGGTATATCCATTTCTTCCCTGAGTTTATCCAGGATGTAGAAACATTTAGGTTTGGATATGTCTTCTAAATTTATGCCTCCGAAGGAAGGAGCAATCCACTTCACCACCTGTATTATCTCATCCGGTTCATGTGCGTCAAGACATATCGGGAAGGCATCCACACCTCCCAAGTATTTGAACAGCAATCCCTTACCTTCCATCACCGGCATGCTAGCCTCAGGACCGATGTCGCCGAGTCCTAAAACGCGGCTTCCGTCGCTTACTACGGCAACGTTGTTCCATTTGTTGGTGTGCTCATACACGGTTGAGGGATTTGCATGTATATCCTGACACGGCTTTGCAACTCCTGGTGTATACCAAACCCCGAAGTCATCGAAGCTGCTGACCTGAACCTTTGGGGATATCTCGATTTTTCCCCTGTAAAATGGATGCCAGATCATAGCCTTTTTAGCTGGTAGTTTTGCTTTCTTGATAAGTTCTTCCTTGGTAAGTTTTTCTTCGCTCATGATACTGCCTCTGCTGAGGGAAGAATAGTTGGTATATAAATATGTGATGTAGTTTACAGCAGGTCTACGATGGACAGGAAGTTACCTAGACCAAGGAATACTCCCAGTAAGATCGCCATAGCCATAAACATCCACGCTCTGATATCTTCGCTGAGGTGATCTGCTTTTACAGCACCTAAAACAAGCCCCAGCCCTACTATGACTATACCTACATTTATCAAAAGCAGTGAAAATATTACCATTGTAGATGCGAATTCAATGGGATCTTCCGCCCAGTCCGACGCGGCGTGCATAGAGAACATCAACGAATATCCCGCGATCAACAGAAAAAAACCGATAATTAGTACATTTTGGTACACTGTATACTTTTCTCCGGAAAAAGAGACTGCCTTTCCACGGGCCGACAAAACCCTTTTTTTATTGCCGGCAGAAGATCCTTTCTTTTTCTCGGTATATTTAGGATTATCTTTCCATTTGAATGTTCTCTGGCACTCGGTGCATCTGCCGGAACCATCGTCGAAAAATTCCAATTCTTCGGAACCGCAGGCGCCGCATATTCCTTCTGAGGGTTTCCTTACCATTGATCCACCTTGTTAACATTAAGGCCGAGGGTCATAAATATGTTTCTATTTTCTCCAGGTTATATCTACCTCGTCCGTACGAAAATTTTGCATAACTCCACTTTGGTCTACAGGTGTTTTCAATCCACTTTCATACATAATATAACCCGTCCAGGCGATCATGGCGCCGTTGTCTACACACAGTGGTCCCGGAGGGGCGTAGGCCTCCGCACCACGCTCTTTTGCCATGATAGTTGCCATATCCCTCAATCGTTTGTTTCTTATGACGCCGCCTCCGAGGAGTACTTCGTTCTTTCCCGTATGGGCCAATGCCCTTTCGGCAACTTCGGTCAACATGGCGAACACGGTTTCCTGAAGGGAGTAGCAAAGATCATTCAGCGGTTTGTCGGAGTTCAGTGCGGCGGTCAATATGCCTGAGAAGGATACGTCCATGCCCTTGACACTGTAGGGCAATTCAATGAAATTATTGCTCAATTCAGCCCTTCTTTCTATTTCGGGACCTGCCGGGAATGGCATACCGTTCTCCCTTCCGAATTTATCCAGCATATTTCCTACCCCTATATCCAAGGTCTCTCCGAAAACCCGATATCTTCCTCGGGAAAAGGCGATTACCTGGGTATTGCCTCCCGATGCGTACAGCAGAACGGGATCGGAGCATTCGGTGGTAAGCCTGCCTATCTCTATATGCGCGATGCAGTGGTTCACACCAACCATGGGGACGTTTAGGGACAAGGACATAGCCCTGGCGGCGGTTGCTACCGTCCTCAGACAGGGACCGAGCCCGGGACCTTGCGAAAAGGAGACCAAGCCGATATCTTCTCGTTGTATACCTGCGACGGTGATCGCCTCTTCAATAGTTGATATCATGTTGCTAGCATGGTGATTAGCGGCTTCCCTGGGATGTATGCCTTCTTTTGGACGGTATGTCTTCATAATATTTGCTAAAATAGTACCGTTGTCTTCAAGGATACCGACACCCAAGGTGTGGGCTGTACCCTCTAATCCTAATAGATGCATAAAAAAAGGAATAAGGAAGGGGTTATATGTTTTTCTTACTTGGACTTACCGATGCGGTAAACACCAGTACCACAATCGGGACATTCGCCCTTTGTAGCGGGTCGACCATTTTTCATCGTTACTTCCTTTGCGTTCTTTATCTCTACTTTTTTCCTACATTTTACACAGTATGCTTCAGTCATAATCTCACTAGGGGCCTCATAGGTAATACGCCTATTAAAGCTTTCCTCAGTAAATTTCTAATATACCCTTCTATTCTAAGGGGATTTTGTGTTGAACAGGTGACCGTAGTAAGCCCCTTTCTGTTTCAAGACGACATTCATCTATGCGTCCTACCCGCCAGTCCCGGAATGGTCATCCCGACATGTTTGGACTTGCTCCGGTGGGGAGTCGCCGTTTCATCGATCCCTCCGGTTCTCAGCTCTGCGGGTTAACTTGCCTTGCCTTGCGGCAGGCTTCGCACACTTCACAGCTCGCCGGAGGACGTGTCGTTTCTGCGCCCTTGCCGAGACTCTCGCCTCACCGCCTTGCGACGGTCCACCTTTTCCGCGGAGAGGGGACTTTCCTCAGGGTCGAACCCCGTCGGCCGTCCTCGGTCTCCTGCTCGTACTACCAGTGGTGTCTGGACATATATAAACATGTTGTAGGTGTGACGCTTGAACGGTATCATTATAAATACGGCCTGAAAGAATCATCCCTTCATGGCGAGTGAGAAATACGTACCTCTGGACCTGGGAAACGTGGCGGATATCATCTGCTGTCCAGGAGGTATCGAGATCGAGGGTAAGGGGATGAAGGGTGATATAGGCAAGACCGTTTCATGGAGGAGGGACATGCTGCGCATGGGTATGGAGGGTATCATACAGTATCAGGAGGATGTACCCGTTGGTTTTGTGGAGTACATGCCCACGGAACAAGTGCCTATGCCCGTGGTGGGCCCGGGAACGTGCACCCTGATGTGCTTTCACTGGAAAGGAGAAGATATGAAACATCTGGAGATGGAACATGAGCTGCTGAAAAGGGTACTGGAAAAATGTCGCAAGGATCACAGCGGTATGGCGGCCTTGGGCTGGGATCATCCTGTACATTTTCCCGTTTCCATGATGGAAGAGCTGGGATTCATAACCGTTGAAAGGCAGGATTACCTGCATCTTATGTGGACCCCTTTCGAAAATGGTGCGGACTGCCCCGAGTTCGCAGAGCCTTGTCAGCCTCCAGCCCCCACCGATAGAAAGATCGTCATAGACCAGGGCTACAGCAACCGGTGCCCCTACAGCATTCATTACGCAAGAAAGATACGGGATATCATTGACGACGTAGGTCGTAAAAACGTGGAGTACGCTCTTCACAGGGTAGATACACGGGAGGAATCCATGAAGGTAACGATAAGACCCTGGAACTGGGACTGGCTTTACATCAACGATAAAAGGATCGATGTCTTCGCCACAGATGAACGGACTATCGTGGAGCTAATAAAGGCGCCACTATCTCAGTGAATCTCCGGCATACCCTCGCATCTAAGTATCCACATACCCTTCCACTGGCTGTACTCGAAGTAACCCTCAACGACCACATAATCCCCCTTCACTATCTCGTCACTGACGTGCCAGTCGTCCGCCTCGCAGCTCAAACGGCTGTAAGGATTGTCAAGGGGTGAAAGTATGATATGTGTACCCCTGGATATGGTCCAGATATCCCTTACCTCCCCCCGGACCTTCACATCGGTATTCTCGTACCATGTGGGATTCTCCAGTATGGACTCGATGGGTATGAAGCTGGAACGTGCCTCCTCGATGACCCGTACATCAACGTGTGATGAAGTCCTCAACCTGTAACGGTTACCATCCTTTTCTACCCGACCCCGAAAGGAAACGATGGCGCCGGGGATTATATTTTCCTTATTATCAACCTCTTCCATGATATCCGAAGAAATCAATGCGACTACCTCTTGATTCTCTTCTTGATCTCTTATGGTTACATGGTAGGTCCCGTAAAAGTTTCGGCGATCCATAACGTAACCTTCTGTTTTAACCACCGTATCGAGATACCCACCGTCTATATCGCTAACCCCTATTTCAGGCGGTTCTTGAGAAGCTGATAATATGAAAAGTAAGGAAGTGCCTAGTAAAGCTACGATGGTTACAACAAATAGTACCTTTTTTCCGATCATCTCTGGAACTTCCATCCTAACCACTCAACATATCTATAAGTCGCTCTTCCAGGACCCCTGCAGGGATATCCGATAGGGACACCTCGGTGGTGCGCCCTTTACTGGATGATACTGTATTGGCATTCAAAAGACCGTGATTAGATATGGATTTCAGATATTTCCAGAATTGGGTGTGACCCAGTTTATTATGTCCGAACTCTTCGCATATCAAGGCATAGCATTCTTCAACGTCGCCGGTGGTGGTAAAGGGGGCAGATTTGAGAAGCCGTACCGCGGACAACAACACCAACTTTTCCTGGGTGTTGAGCTCACAGACCTTTTCCTCTGTGAAGTAAGGGTCGATATCCGCCTTTGCCGCCCGTATATCTTCCGCACCTATGGTTTCTTTTCTCTTCCCCTCCGCTGTCAGGGCCGATCTTTCCAATAGTTCTATGCCAAAGCGTGCGTCCCCACGTTCAGAAGCGGCAGTTGTTGCCAGCAGCTTCAATTCCCCCTCCCCTAACGTATCCGGGAAAAGGGCTAGTTCTGACCTATAAGACAGTATCTCAAGCAGTTCGTCTCTTTCATATGGAGGAAATTTTACCCTGTTTCCCCTTTTAAATGTACTCAATGCACTTTTTTCTAAAAGCTCAAGTACATTTTTTTGTGATATGAGTAAAAGGGACAATCGCCCTTCTGGACGGGATTCTTCGTCTTCAAAGCGGGAGAGAAGGTAGATCAAGTCCGACCCCTCGCGCTGAACAAGGGTATCCACTTCGTCCAATACTACGAACAGGTGTGTTTTTTTGTTTTTAAGATGTTTTTTGAGTATTTCCAGCATTTCACCTACGGAGAAACCACGGTCTGGAAAGTTGGAATCAAAATAAGAAACTATCTTCCACACGGCTAGATGTTTATTGGATCTCTTTCTGCAGTTGATGAATACGTAATCGATCCTTTGGCCCTTATTTTCTCCCCATTCCCGATAATCCATGCAAAAACGTTTGGCGGTGGCGGTCTTGCCCGTACCTACTCCTCCGTACAAAAACGCATTTTGGGATACTCCGGATTCTATAACCCTTCTAAACAACGTGAATAATTTATCTATCTGTTCCTCTCGATTAGGCAGATGATCCGGCACATAATCGAAGGAAAGCTTTTTGGGATACTTTATTATCCGTCCCTTAATCCTTTCGAAAGACATCCTTTGCAAGTGATTTAGCGGTTATTTATTAATGTTTTGCAGGGCATATTGAAATGCAGCATATGCGAATCATAGTAAAGATATGCCGGATGTAATCCTGAACATAAAAGATTCCATCAAAGGCCCTTCCCAATGTCTAATAATCACTAATGTGTGGTTTGATAGTATTGTAATACTCGATAAAAACAATCTAACTAAAACCTTCAAGGTTCAGCCCTACTAAACAAATATATACACACCCCATGATACCCCTTACGGTTGTAACATGGATGGAAAAAGTCTCTCGGACATGGCCGTTGAGTACGGGATGTCCATAGGTGCGGAGTACGTCGAAGCACGCTTTGTGGATTCCATGGATGAAAATTATATCGCTCGGAACGGAACTTTCCTCAGCATTCAAAAGAAACCGAGTCAGGGCATAGGTGTGCGGGTCCTTGTCGACGGGTGCATGGGTTACGGTTCCACGGACAGATTGAGCGACAAATCGGTGAAGGATCTGACAAATTCCGTAATCCACATGGCCAAACTAAGCGAAAGAAAAGAGCCCATAGTCCTATCTGACGAAAAGGCGATCAAAACAAGGTGGAAGGTGCCTGTGAAGATAGATTTTGACAGTGTCTCCGGTCGAAAAAAGCAGGAGTTTATAGAGGACCTGGACAAGACCGTCAAAAAGGAAGCTGGTAGGGCCATCAAAAACAGGATAGTATTTCTCAGTACTCAGAGCTCGAATAAGTACATCGCAACTTCACAGGGTTCCGTAGTAGATTCGGACCTATCATATATGAGCGTATTCACCATGATGAACGCAAAGGTGAAGGATAAAACGGAGCAGAGGATGCTGGGTTTGGGAGGAACCGCGGGATGGGAATGGTTGAAAGGTCACAACGTAAAGTCCACCGTGGTCAACGAAGCGAAGAAACTGGTGAACACGGTGAACAATGCTCGAAAAGTTAAGCTGAACAAGCCCGTAGATGTTGTGGTCTCAGGAGACGTATCCGGCATAATGGCCCATGAGAACGTCGGGCACCCCAGTGAAGCAGATAGGATCATGGGACGAGAGGGCGCCCAGGCGGGAGAGTCCTTCTACCGGGACCTGATGGACGAGGGAGAGATAGGGAACATTAAGATGGGGAACGACGACGTCTCCATAATCGACGACCCGACGTTAAAGGAAAGCCCGGGCTACTACCTTTACGACGACGAATGTGTGAAGGCAAGAAGACGGTACCTAATCAAAAACGGGTATCTGAACGAACTGCTCCTTAACAGGCAGTACGCTTACGAGCTGGACACCAAGTCCAACGCATCGGCCCGCTCCAATTCATACAGCAGGGAACCCATAGTCAGGATGTCAAACACCTTTTTCGAACCTGGTGATTTCACACGAGAAGAGCTCATAGAGGACGTTAAAAAGGGGATACTCATGAAAAGCTTCACTGAGTGGAACATAGACGATAGGAGGTTCCACAGCAAGTACGTAGGCTTGGAGGCATACCTAATAGAGAACGGCAAGGTAACGGATAAGATGATAAAAAGACCGGTTCTGGAGCTGACCACCAATGGCATACTGAACAGTATAGACGGTGTATCAAAGGACTACATCACCAGGATGGCCCCGTGCGGAAAGAGCGATCCCATGCAGCCGGTACCGGTATCCGTCGGCGGCCCGCATCTCAGGATGAGAAACATAGAGGTGGGGTGATAACATGGAAAGATTCGAAGAAGGACTTATTAAACAGGCTGTTGACCAGGCTTTGAATGCTGGGGCGAAGGAAGTGATAGCCCAACTGATAGAGGAAGATTCCTACCAAATACGATTTTCTAACTCGTCAATAGACGTGACCAAGAGGTGGAATCGATATTACCTTGACCTCTTCATCGCAAAAGGGCATCCTTTGTCCATAGGTAAAAAGATAACAACCCTCACCATCCAGGATCCGGACAAAAAGAAGATACGGCGAAGGGTGCCGAAAGAGGTGAACATACTGGATTCGCTGCCCAACAGTAAATTGTACTGGGGCATGGACAAAGAAAAACATACCTCTTATCCACGTGTGAGAGGACTCTACGACAAAAGAATTCAAAACTTTCATGAAAGGGCACCAGGGCTGATAGAAAAAACAATTGAAGAATCAGAACAAGCGGGAGCCAAACAGGTGGCAGGAGTGCTTTACTTCGGGGATTGTAAAAGGGGATTGCTCACAGGTTACGGCAACGGAGGTACCTACAGAACATCACACTGCAAGGCCACCATACGTTCCTTTTACGACCGAAACAGCAGCGGTCAGAGTCTAGTATCTACTAGGAATCTCTCAGGTATAGAAAACAAACTACTAGAAGCCGGCAGAGACGCTGGCTCACTGGCTAAAAAAGGTGCCGGTTCTCGGGAAGGCAAACAGGGGACCTACGATCTAATAATGAGCCCCACTGTGACAGCGGGTATCTTCAGTAATATTTTAGGAAATGCAAATCCCATAATGATGATCGCCGGTATGAGCTGCCTGAAAGGCAAGGAAGGAGAGCAGATATTTCCAAAAGAGATATCTGTAACAGATGACCCCCTGGTTCCAGACGGTATGAACAGCAGACCTTTTGACGCCGAGGGTACCCCATCTCGCAAAACCAACATCATCCGGGATGGAAAATTCACAGGTCTCATACACAATACCTCGTCGGCCAAGCTGTGGAAGCTCATGAACTGGATAAAATTGAAATTATGGGTGCGTCCCACGACCACCTCAAACTCAGAGCTTGGTCAGATGGGTATGACAGGAACCGAAAACGATCCCAGAACCCTTATGCCCACACCCTCGAATTATGTTTTCAAGCCCGGCACATACAGCTTGAACGAGATGATAGCGTCTTCAAAGAAACCTACGATATACCTCACTTCCAATTGGTACACAAGGTTTACCAGCATGAGAGAGGGTTCCTTCTCAACGGTGCCTAGGGACGCTATGTTCCTGGTCGAGAAGGGCGAGATCAAAGGGCCGGTAAAAAGCCTTAGATTGAAGGGCAATCTGTTGGAGATGGCAAAGAACGTAGAGGCAGTTGGAGAGGACCTGGAACAGATTATGTGGTGGGAAGTAAATACCCCTACCTTCGTGCCCCATATCAAAGTGAAGGACTGCACGTTCACAAAGGCCGTGACATAATTATAGATTATATAATAATCAATCAACAAAATAACGGCAAAGATTATATAGGTTAACCCTAATTTACCAACCAGTTGATTACTATGGGTTTAGATGAAATGGATTCGGATCACGAAGAGGCTGAATGCCCCACCTGTGGCGCAGTTATACCTCTTGATGCTGTTGAATGCCCCGAGTGTGGACAGATTTTCGAAGAGGGCGATGAAGACCTTTGGGGCGAAGAAGAAGCATCGGAGGAAGGGCTGGAAGAAGAAGAAGAATGGGACGATATTGTTGAGGAAGAACCCAATAAAACCAGATTTTATTCTGGAATTATTGTAACTCTGCTTGGTCTTGGTATGGCTATGATGTCCTGGTTCCATAACGAAATCGGTGTTTTCCACGATATGGGCATAGGTAATTATGACGGTTATGGTCCAGTGGATATGACTATGGGTATTATCGGTATCATCATAGCGATCATTGGTATTGTTATAATACTTATGTGGAAAAAACAGGGGGCCACTGAGGAGATCCCCGAAGACGAGCTCGAGGAAGAATTGGAAGAGGACTTCATCTAAATCTTCTTTTGTTCCTGGCCAAAAAAACGATTTACACGACCATAACAGTGTTTTAACACTGTTCTTTTCTTTTTCTTTTGAGGGGAAACCTTTTAAATTATGATAACATTTTATTCACATGGATGGGATTTGTCTGACGGACCTTGAGGAACCCGAATCGGGGTTGGAGGAAGCACAAAAGTCGGAGAATATTAGGGACAAAGAGTCAAAAGATACGGTTGTTGGTATAACCTTTGGTGATGTAGGAATAACCTCGCTCAAATGTAATGTATGTCGACCTATAGATAAGGGCGAATACGTGATGATGGCTCACCCCACCGCGGATTTGGTTTTAGGTCAGGTTGAAAGTGTAGAAAGAAAAACAAACGTTTCCGCTGAGATGGCAATGGAGCTTTCCATGGGGGAGGATGTGGAGATTGAGGAAACGGTGATCGCCAATATTAAGGTCATTGGTTTTAGAGATAATCGTAGTCTTTTAAAGACACCTGGTAACCCATTCCGAGCCGGAGAAAAAATATACATTGCAAAGGACAAATTGATAAAAGACGTTCTAGGACTCAAGAATGATGATAGTGGGGCATATGTTGGTAAATTAAGAGGGCATGATATTGAGGTCAAACTGAACATAAATACCATGGCACAGAAGCATCTTTCAGTACTGGCAAAAACCGGAAGTGGAAAGAGTTACACTACGGGGGTCATAATCGAAGAAATGATGAAAAACGATGTTACCTTAGTTATACTTGATCCCCATGGTGAGTACTCCTCACTGGCAAAGGCAGGAAGTGTACCTGAAAATGATTTTGGAATTAAACCCAGAGGTTATGGTAATTTGATAACAGAATTTTCTCCAGACCCCGAGATCAACAAAGGTGCCAAACCGTTAAAGTTTTCTTTTAAAAATATGAAGCCGCGCAAAATATTAGATATGATTGGAGTTAATAAAATAAAGTCTAATGTGAGTGCATTGGAAGGTGCCATGTCTCGCTTGACGGCCTCTAAAGGCTTTTTTGGTATTCCAGATGTCATACGCTTACTTAAAGAAAATGAAGAAGGCAATTCTTCACCCATCATCTCCGGTTTGGAATCTCTATATGGCAAAGGGGTCTTTGATGCAAGGGGGACTCGGATGGACGACATCGTGAGGAAGGGAAAGACCGCGATCATCAATCTCAAGGGAACGGAACCGGATGTGCAAGCATTTGTAGTGTCTCGTCTGTCCACAGCTCTTTTTGAGCTCAGGAAAAGAAATAAGATACCTCCCATGATGATGTTTGCCGAGGAGGCCCATAACTTTTGTCCTCAGAGGGGCAAGATAGAATCGTCCGAGATATTTCAAACCATTGCCAGCGAAGGAAGAAAGTTCGGGCTTGGATTAGGGATCATTACCCAAAGGCCCGCTAAGGTGGACAAAAACGTACTCAGTCAGTGCAATACACAGGTGATCCTTAAAGTCACCAATCCTAACGACCTTAAGGCGATCGAATTGTCGGTTGAAGGGCTGAGTAAAGAGATGGCTGAAGAGATCCAGCGGTTATCCATCGGTGAGGCAATCGTATCCGGCGGCGGACTTTCTGAACCTTTATTTTTAGAGGTTAGGCCCAGAGAAAGTCAGGACGGTGGTTCGTCGATACGGGTAGTGGGATGATGGGGATCGTCTCGGAAGACCGGGTGAAACGCTACTTGAAAAAAACCGAGAAAGCTTTGAATAAGATCGAGATTTCTCCTCCACCGAGGTCGCACCTGACTGTAATTGCAGAAGATTTCTTAAAGATGGCCGAATATTACTATTCCGACGCCCTGCATTTTTTTGAAGAAGATAAGTTAGATGACTCTTTCGCATGTGTTAATTATGCCCACGGCTGGCTGGACGCCGGTGCCCGATTGGGTCTTTTCGATACAGGAGAAGATGATGATCTCTTCACATTGGCGGAATGATCAATCTACTAATCGAGCACCCTTGTTATCTACGGCGGTTAGATATACTCTTTCGGAACCAAGTTTCTCCACTAAAAAATCATAAATCTTTCCAGTATCTCCTATCAGGAAAACGGAGTTTCCGATCATGGACATACTCCCATTTCCCAAATCCTCCACTTTTAACAGTAACTCTTCAATCCTGCTCCTCATGAACTTTGTTTCGAGGGCGAATCGTTTTGATATATCACAGAACCGGTTGAAGCCATTTTCGGGTAAAAAATCATCCATACAGTCTTGACCTACCAGTTTTATCCACTCCGAAACCGAAGGATCCGCAAGTATATTTGGTGTAATCAAAGGACTTCCCGAGATACCTAAAACTACCTCTTTTTCTTCTGTTTTTTTTACTATCTTACCGGTCGGGGGGAGCCCGGGCTCGATTCTGGTTTCAAAACCACCTATGGACTGCGCCACCACGTCGCCGAGTCCGGTCCTGCAGAAAACCTCGGCTACGTGTGCAGCCTTAACAGCGTTTTCCCTAGGCAATTCCATTTCGGCGCACGCGCCGATTGCGGAGGCCAGCGCACACGCGCCGCTCATACCGAAGCCTTGACTAAACGGCAGCTCTGTTTTGATGCGGATGGTTCCTCCTTTAGCCATGGATGAGATTGCCTTTTCCACCACCATGAAAGAAGATTGTTTATCGTTAACATATATCTTCCAACCTTTTCCTTCAACTTCTACCTCTGCATATACACCTAATTTAACTGAAAACCCCGCCCCCTTTGAACCGATCTTCTCCATATCCAATAGATTGTCTGACGGTGAAAAAAATCCGGTGATATGTCCGGGAGCAAATACCTTGGAACTCATAGTCTTCTCTCTACCACTGACAAAACACGGTCGGCGATATCCCTCTTTCGTCCCTGAAACCACTTTCCAGTGCCGGTTATGTATGCCCGGGTTTCGTCGTTGCCCACGTCCTTTAATGAGTTTGCAATGACCACATCCGCTCTGTTTTCTTCGACCATAATCTTTGCTTTTTCCACAGCCTCCTCACGACTATCTGCCGCCTTATATGCAACCAAAAAGTCAGCACGGTCTCTAATCGTATCGATAAACTTCGGAAGGGGCTGCAACTCGATTATGATCGGCTCGTCGGATGGAAGTTTACTTTTGTTTACCTCTCTCACACCGAAATCGGATAGTGCAGCAGGTACGATGACGGTGCCGCTTACTTCATCCGCTAACACCAGCAGGTCCTCGAACGTATTAAATTCAACCTGTGGAATCCAATCTGGAACTTCGACGGAAACGTTACCGTGCCATAGCTCAACATCCGCTCCTTTCCGATGTGCTCTCTTGGCTAGTTCGACACCGCTTTTACCGCTGGCCTTGTTTGTTATAATCCGCATACTATCCATCGGCTCCTGGGTTCTTCCGGTAACTATTATTATATTCCTTCCCTTTAGAGCCTCGCTCAGTTCCCTGACCACTTCGTCCACGATCTGGTCACGTGGGGCTACCTTTGCGGTCCCTTCTTTGAGATATGGACCGATGAATTTTATTCCAAGATTTTTCAATTTGTTTATGTTATCTACGATCACCGGCTGCTCGTACATACTCTGATGCATCGCCGGGACCACCATCATAGGCATGCCGGAGCCCAAACAGGTGGTGGCGAAGGTAGTTACAGGTGTATCGTCTATTCCGTGGGCGATTTTTGATATGGTATTTGCGGTTGCTGGGGCTATAAGGTACAGGTCCGCTTTGTCCGGTACATTGCCGCAGAAACCGACGTGTTCCACTTGACCGGTTATATCTGTGATCGGCTTTCTTCCCGAGGCAAATTCAAGAGAGTGCGGGTGAATTATCTTCTGTGCCCATTCGGTCATCACACAGATAACTTCCGCCCCTTCTCGGACAAGTTCCCTGACTAACTTAACGGATTCAACCGCCGCTATGCTGCCGGTAACACCTAGTACTATCTTCATACCCTGCAGGTCTGAGCCTTTAGAGCCCTTTATATGA
This sequence comes from Thermoplasmata archaeon, assembly GCA_046498385.1. Taxonomy (GTDB): domain Archaea; phylum Thermoplasmatota; class Thermoplasmata; order Halarchaeoplasmatales; family Halarchaeoplasmataceae; genus Halarchaeoplasma. The sequence goes on from JAWOAU010000074.1 coordinate 63,630, forward strand.
TTTGAAGGATGCATGTTGACTAGATAGGTATCGCCGTATTTTATTATTTCTCCGATGCACAATGTTTAACTATCCCTTTATACATTCATATAGTATGGCCGGTATATTAGGTCTAGGGATACTCGCGTGCCTTGGAATTTTAGTTATCGTTATAGTGATATTAATAATCGCTTTTTTCTTGAAGGTATTGATCGCCTTCTTACCGGCTACAATACTCGCTGTTTTGGTTTACATATTTACTACAAGCATCTTTTGGTCAGTTGTGACCTTTTTGGTAGTAGCTTTAATATTGTCCATATATGACAGAGCTCGGTAGCATTCAATGATCCACAACGCTTCCGACACTGTTGTTGACAAGCTTAAGGAATTCGTCTACCTTTTCTTTCGGTATGGTAGCTCCGGCGGCGATGTCGTGTCCCCCCCCACGGCCATCCAATTTACCACTAACTTCTTTGCAAATAGCTCCCAGGTCCAGGCCGTTATCCACCAGGGCTCGGGTACCCCTACATGAAATGTCAGCCTTATCGTCCAAGACCGTGATTCCTATAGTTGGTTTGCTTTGATCCAAGAAATAGAGCATACCTAATCCTGCAAGTTCCCCCTTTCTAGTCCTTTTTTCCTCATAGAAATATTGAATATTAGAGAGATGCTCTATGCCTTTGTCTTCCATCTTATGCAGCTTTTTTATCATCTCTGCACGGTAGTCTTTTCTAAGCTTCGCCGCCTCTTCCATTGCTGTACTATCTCCTAAGCATAGTGAAAGTCCCAAGCCAGGTTTGGAAACTCTTGCACAGGCGTTCAGAAGTTTGTAAAGTACGTCCATATCCCAATCGTGCTCCGTATGTAAGTATTTTTTACCTTTTATGCTCTCTATAACACGGGGTGGTATATTGTGTTCTATCAGAGAAAGTACCAATAGGGAAACCAATTTTCTATCCTTTTCTTTGGGCAGTTTATCTACAGGAGCTTCGGGGTCTATGTTTAGATCCTTCAAGATACGGTCTATTTCTTTTTCTCTACCTGACACATTGGGAAAGTAGGGGTCGCAGGCGTTAAGAAGAGCATCCTTAATCCCGTTTCCATCTAAGAACAAACCCTCCTTGGAGTGAATTTTATTTTTTTCCAGAGAGGCTTCAAGTATCTTTTTGTTCACTCCGGAAAACCCACCGACATTCTGCTTGTCGGCGGCGGCACCGGCCAGTCCATATATCGCTTTGGCCCAATTTGTTTCGTCATAGGTTATCGAGAGTAAGAAAGCAAGTGTGCCCCCGCTTACCTCTTTGGAACCGTTTATGCCGAAGTCATGTGGATTAATAAACACCTTCCCTTTTTTTATTTCAGCTCTTTTTTCGTTTCTATGGTGGTCAAGAACGATAACAGGTTCATCCATTGTTGATATTTTTTCCAGATGGCTGTTTCCGATATCGGTGAATATGATCGGTAATTCCTTAGGAAGATCCTCGGGAAAAGATGACACGAAAGTGGTGTGAAAACCCTTTTTACTTTTCATAAATGTTCGAGAAAGCACGGCGGCGGAGGAGATCCCATCTGCATCGTAGTGAGTTACAATCCTGAATTTATCGTGATCCTCGAGTATTTCTGCGGCGGATTCTAACCGCTCCTTTAATGCATCTGGTAGGAATTGCAATTTTACTCCCCTTGACGATTATTCACTGAGTGAGCATCTCTGCTAAATCTCTATTGTATCTCCAATTTTCAGGCAGAACTTCTTTTCTTTTGTAATATTTTACGAGCCTGCGTATCTTTGCCTCTATCTGCTGGAGTCCTCTGCGGTTACTTCTATCCTTATTATTCTCGTCTATATGTTCATAAAGATTCACCGCTTTTTCCATCAAGAAAAGGAGATCCTCTGGAAGGTCAGGGTATACTTCATTTTCCTTCATTATCTGTGAGATACTTTTTTCGGTGACCAACTTTACACTAGGTACACCGAATTGATCTCTAAGCGCTATGCCGATTTCACCCGAATTTTTACCCTGCTTGGCTAGAGTGACTATGCGTTGAACTATTTCATCCTCGTCCATGATTATCCATTCGGGTTTCTCTGTTACATTAGGACGAGTCGAACCGGATTTTCCTCTTTTTCTTGCGTGCATTCTTGCCATATTATCGTCTCCAGCTTGGTTTTTGGGTTACTCGAATATAGGTACTCATACTTAAACGTGACTATTTACACTATAACACCTTCTTTTTAAACTTTATCGGATACGAGGGGGAATCAATCAATACCGGTGAAAAGGATAAATCTATCCGGATTCGCCGCGTATCTTTTTCTTTATCTCGCCGATATACCTTTCTTTGTTTGGAACTTCTATACCCTTCTCAGCGCATGCGAGCATGAGTGCGACCTCTACCTCCAAGTTCATATCGTCCTGTTTCTTGTTTACGGCCACCATCAATTCGCTTCTGGGCATATCGCCATTCTTTACTACCTCGGAGAGCATACGGGGAAACAAAGGCTCTTTTTTTTCTACCTCTAGAACGTTTTTTGAAGGTTTGAACCCGGTGGGAAATTTAACCGATCCATGGTCAAAATCAATATTAACGACACCATCATTTTCCTTAACCAATCCTTTGTTTTTTGCAGCCTTCAAGAGTTTTCTCGATTCTGATAAGCTGAACCACCCCAGCTCAGTGGTTGGGTCGTATACGAAATCGTCAACCTTCATCTCCTTTACCCCTCTGCGCTGAAATATGAAAGCGATCGTCTTCTTTAGCTCGTCGTCGGGTATCTTAACACCTCCCGCAGTCCCAATATTTTTCCCTTTATCTTACTTTCAACTGTATTGATATACACAGTACCGCCTACATATAATTCGTAGTCCCCTTCAGGTACGTTCCTGAGTTCTGACAAGTCAAGGCGATCTTGGTCTAGATTGTATATTATTATGATGTCAAATCCGACCTCTACCGCCCTTTCCAATAAACCGATCATGCCGATGTTTCTAACCTCCTCCGAAGGTGAAAGCACCTCTTCACCGTGCATATCAATGCAGAAAACCATGCTGTCGCTGATCTCTACCGCTTTCCCTAAAAAGGACGTATCGACCATGGTTTTAGTGGAGATTACCACTTTGTCCGCACCGGAAACGTAGAGGTCTAGAAGGGTGTTCATGTCCCTAACCCCGCAGTCCACCCATATCTCCCTCCGGGTGCTCAACTTATGTATCAGGTCCATCTGTGGACGGTCAGTTTCAATGCCGTTTATATCTACAAAATAGATCTTCTCGTAATCTGCTAAGTTCTCCATCAGGGCCGCCAGTTGGTTATCTTCGCCGTTCAATTCAAGTCTCTTATACTCGTCGCCCTCCACTACTACGGCGTATCCGCCTTTGAATGAAACCGAAGGTATCTCATCCATCAAGTATCTGCATGTATTTGAACTTTATAAAATATTCCTTTACCGCAGTAGATGGTTCAGGTAGGCTATCAAATGATGTAGAGGCATTCCATTTTTCCACTGAACCTTGTAGTTTCCGTGTACAGTCTTTTCGACCAAAGGTATCTTGCGCTGCAGTACTCTTTGTTTTTTCTTTAGTTCGGGTATATCTAAAGTGAATATTCTCCACCTATCTCCCCTTTTTCCCTTTATCCTGAATGCATAAAGGGGCATCACACCGCTTGTGGTACAAACATCGATCATCCATTCGGCTTGTTCCGTAAGCCTTTCTTCATCACTGAAGTATATAACATCGCTTTTAGACGATTTGACTTCGATGGGAAAGGATATCTCACCGCGAATAGCGATGAGGTCCATGCCCAAGCTTCCGCCGGCTCTTACCACTAGAAATGGGATCTCTTCTATGGACATATAACTTTCTTTCTCATCAACCCTGCATGTTTTAGTTACCTTCCCCAAGGTATCCCTATCGGCTGAAAGGATCCCCCTTAGCTCTCTTTCATACTTGCCTACGGCCATGTTACCCTAAGCACGCTCTTTGTTTATAGCTATATCCCTCAAGGCTCCAGTCTACTGGTATCCCGGGGAAACAATATGGACTCTCTGATGTTGTCCAGATTCAATAACTGCTGCACGAACCGGTCGACTCCGAGGCCGATACCTCCGTGGGGAGGCATCCCGTATTTAAAGGATTTAAGATAGTGCTTGAAATCATCTGGGTCGAGCTCTATTTCTTTCATTTGATCTACCAGCACGTCGTACCTGTGCTCACGTTGGCCTCCTGATACAAGCTCCTGTCCTTTGTACTCAAGGTCGAAGTAAGTTGTCAGGGATGGATCGTAGTCCTTACGCATGGCATAAAAGGTGTTCTTCTTTAGATGGGTTGGAAACTCGGTGATAAAAAAGAAATCCGAGTTGTAATTTTCCTTCACATATCTTCCCAGCATCTTCTCTCCCTGGGTATCCACATTCTTCTCGTCTTCCCATGTCTTTCCCATGTCTTCCAGTATATCTATGCACTCGTAATGAGGGATTTTTTTAATGGGATGTTCGGGTAAAATCACCTCTGCTTCAAGGGATTCCAGCATCTCCTCTCCCTCCTTTTTCACGTGTTTAAGGGAATGTTCCACCATGTAAGCCGTTATATCCATCACATCGTTGGAACTGTCTATGAAGGACATCTCGAAATCCAAAGAGATGAATTCCGAAGTGTGCCTTACAGTGTCAAAATCCTCTGCGCGGTAAGCCGGTGCGATCTCATAAACCCGTTCGAGCCCCGCTCCCATCAGTATCTGTTTGAATAGCTGAGGACTCTGTGCGAGGTATGCTTCTTCTCCGTAATAATCAACGTTGAAAAGTGTTGCACCTCCTTCCGCTCCTGCCGCCACGATCTTAGGCGTATTTATCTCTATGAATCCTTCCTTCTTGAAAAAGTCACGTATCCCCTCTATAAGCAGATTTCTGACCTCGAAAATCAATCTCTTTTCTTTTTTGCGGAGGTCCAGAAAACGATTGTCAAAACGCGTGTCCATCTCGGAATCCACCTTATCTATCACTCCCAAGGGAAGCGGTTTTTCCGCAAAACTGTCCACCTTTACCGATTTCGGCAGTATCTCATATCCTAAATCGGTTTGATCCGTAACCTGCTTTTTTCCCTCGATCTCCACCACACTTTCACGGGGTATGTTAACCAGCTCATGGAACTCTTCACCTATATCCTTTTTGACCAGCACTACCTGAAAAACACCCTTTCGGTCTCTCACTTTTAGGAAGGCTATGCCTCCCAGGTTCTTGATCTCTTGAAGCCAACCTGCTAACCTGCAGTTCTCACCGTCCTCCAATTTTCTGGCATCAGTTGAATATATACGTTTCATGAAATCCTCATTAAAGGCACACTATAAAAGCCTTTCAGGGAATCCAAAAATATAAATCTCCCTACCAATTAATGCCTTTGGATAATATGGGAAGAAACAGATACGATATAAAAAGAGGCCACTTCAAAAACATCGAAGGTGACAAATTGAAAGAGGTTTTGATAAAATACTTCGATGATATCCAGGAGACCGATGATAAGCTGTCAGCGACCTACGGCGCCATTGATAATCTTGAGGTTTGGGTGGAAGGTAAAACAGGTCTTTGGGTGGACATGGAGATGAACAATGACGTCTCCGACGAAGTGGCCATGGACACGGTTTCCAAATGGAACAAATTCCTTTTAGAAGCAACCGGTTTCAATGCCAAAAAACGTAGAGAGAGGGCTAAGAGGAAGGCCAAATCGGATTGATTTAAACACATCTGAAAGAGCAGTGTATGGTCATCGTACGTTATAACCGCATAGGAAAGAGAGGTCGGGAGTGGGAGCATGAACTCCTGTTGGATAACGGCGAGATCATAATATCTTCCTTTGAATTTAAACTGGCAAAACCCTTTTCTCCTCTAGGAAGACCTTTGATAAGGAGTGGATATCGGGGGATATTATTTGACCACTTTGAGAAGTGGTACAATGTAATAGAAGTTAGAGATCCTGAGGGTAAATTGAAGGGATATTATTCAGATATAAGAACGCCACCCGTAAGGACTAACAGGGGGTACGAGGCCACGGATCTGATATTGGATATATGGGTTTCCCCCGATAACGATTATGATGTCTTGGATGAGGTGGAATTCATTGAAACCGATCTTCCTAAGGACCTTCGCGAGGCGGCTTTGTTAACCCTTAAACTCCTTCGAAAAACGATTGAAAACAAAAATTACCCTCCTCCTTGCTTTCAAGACAAAATGCATTCAAAAAAATCTCCACTTGAAATGCGGCCTTTTTGAGTCTCCGGGATTTCAATACCCCGGAAGTCAAGTTGAACGGAAAAATAATATCTTGATTGAATTAAATTCCCGGCATAATCACTATAAATACTTTTTTAAATTGTCATACATCCTACTTATATTTCTACTCATGTTTTCTACCAGGTGACGTCTGACGAAAGGTTTTTTAATAGCAGGCATAATCTATGGAATCCCGGAAATCTGATTAAAATCGAGGGGATAATCCCAGGTTAGAGGAAACCTAAATAAGTTTTTGAGCCTGGGATTTTTCCACATGAAACAGAGGGGTATCGAAGCACATACGCAATAAATATCTGGGGAGATATAGAATGGAACCGAATATATTCACTACATACATGCACTCGAAAACGGTGTTCAAAGGAAACAAAGACATACTCAGGCCTAGCTATATACCTGAACAGCTGCCTCATAGGGAGGATTACATACATGATATGGCATCAATCATGGTAACCGCATTGAGAGGGAACCGTCCGTCTAATGTGCTGATCTTCGGTAAAACCGGTACCGGTAAGACTGCGGTTGTTCGATATCTGGAAAGGGAGGTAGAGAGGTTAAAAAAGGATAATGCGGATAGTAAATTTGATGATGATTTTCAAGAATTTAACGTTCACAGGGTAAAGTACGTTTACATAAACTGCGAGGTTGTCGATACCCATTATGGAGTGATGAAAAATATAGGCAACAAATTTATGAACGAATGGAGTGAACAGATCCCCTTTACCGGCTGGCCCATGGAGAAGGTCTACGAGTCTCTCAAAGAACGTATAGACGAGGAACCGAGGGTGGTCGTTATCATATTGGATGAATTGGACAAACTTGTTTCAAAGAGCGGGGATTCCGTCTTATATCATCTCTCCAAAATAAACTCCGAACTAAAGCAGAGCAAAGTCAGCTTGATAGGTATATCTAACAACCTAAGGTTCACCGAATTTTTGGACCCCCGTGTAAAAAGTCGTTTAGGTGAAGAAAAGTTGATATTCCCCCCCTATAACGCAAACCAATTAAAAGATATACTAACTGAACGCGTGATAAAGGCCTTTGAATCCGATGATATCATGTCCGATGATGTGATTGCGCTGTGTGCCGCTCTTGCCGCACAGGAACATGGTGATGCCCGACGGGCTCTTGATCTTTTAAGGGTTGCAACGGAGATAGCGGAGAGAGAGCACACTACCGTAGTAAACACTAATCATGTATACAAGGCAAAAAACAAGATAGAGCAGGACTGTGTACGGGAGGCGGTTATGACACTCCCTACCCATTCAAAACTAGTCATGTACGCAATACTCCTGAGCAGGACGAACGGTTACGATAAGCTCACTACCGGCGAGGTATACGGAGCTTACAGTGAGGTATCTATTTTATCCGGGTTGGACCCCCTTACCCAAAGGAGGATCACAGATATCATCTCTGAGCTCGATATGCTGGGATTGGTAAATGCTAGGGTGAAATCCTTCGGAAGGCGGGGCCGAACTAAGGAGATCCAGCCGAGCGTTCCCGAACGCGAAACCATTTTAGCGATAGAAGAGGATGAAAGCATCGTTCCAGTAAAAAATCTTCGAACCTTTGAGGAACCGCAGCAAACCAAGCTCATGTAAAGGGTGGATATCTTTCCTTGTAAAGTTCTTCCAAAGACTCTTTTTTAGATTTGCCTCTGTTTTTATACTTTGAATATATGTATTCAATTGCAAAAGGTCCTACCAACAGAATAGCTAACGATATGCCCAGATTATACCAACTGTTAGTAGGTACTTCTTCGGTCCTGCCCATGTATAGGAGCTTTATTATACCGAACCAAGGTAGCTGACTCCTTGCTACACCGATAACCCAATCTTCATGGACCGGAGCCGGACATATTCTAGTTTCCTGGTCATACTTATTATTTTTATCACCCATTGTTATATATCCAGACTGCATACGATTTTCGTTTCTCAAAAGATCGTAGAGCTTTATCTCAATCCTAACATCCCGAAAGCCGTAATCGTATATCTCTACCGTTCCGTTTAGATCGTACAGCCTTTCTCCTTGAGAAGTACTCCAGTCTAAGCCGTAATCTAGATTACCTAATGAAGGTATATCAAACGATTCTCCCGTTGTCTCATTAAATTCTATATATACTATAGGTCGGTGAATTATAGGGGTATCCTCTTGTCTCCCCATAGGTCTGTAAATTATAACGTCTCCGTACTGCCCGTATTTAGTATAACCCTCAGGTCTCCCTTCTACATATGTAGTGATTTCCGCATCTCCCCTGACCACAACGATGTCTCCGGTATCGATTATACCTACTCTACTTTCCTCCCCGTGACTCATACTGGAAGATTCGATCACAACCATGGGCGGCCATCTGCCGGAATACACGTACAGTGAACCCAAGATAATGCCCAGTATAACAAGGGATACTAGGATTTCCTTTCCTATTCTGAAGAGTTCTTCATTCCAATCGTCCATGCTATTCAACGGGATTATTCATTTTTTTCAGGTAGGAACCCGGTTCTTATCAGTTCAAGAGAGATCTTTTCGATCCCCTTACGGATGTCTTCTATTTTCTTTCCGCCGGTGCAGACGACCTTGCCGGAGCCGAAGAATAACATCACCAGTCGAGGTTCGTCCATCCTATATACAAGTCCCGGGAACTGCTCGGGTTCATATTCTATCCTCTCAAGACCCAGAGAAATAGCCACGGAATTCAAATTTAAAGGATGGCCCAAATCGGTAGTCGCCACTATGTTTTGAACAGTGACCTCCGGTTCATCTAAAACCGCCTGGTCTTCTTCTGAAAGTACCTCTTTAAGGTAGGCAACGGTCCTGTGTATTTGTTCCACCTTTGTGGCACCGGTGCATACCATTTTACCACTTCTAAATATCAGCACTGAAGTTTTGAGCCCCCGATCGCGTACCCGGTATATTACCCCTCTGAACTTTTCCGGATCGTATTCTGAAGTTTCAAGTATTTCGTGGACTTCATCTAGATCGAACGATTCTCCGAGAGTGGCTGAAGCCACAACATTTTCTACATTTATCTCTGCCATATTTTTCCCCACCATTTTGGGATTTTTCTTTTTACGAGAAGCAATATACTTCTCGTTTATATGCCTTATATTACGTTTATAGCAATCGCCTATCGCTTCACCATTTATAAAGGTTCGCTTGACCCCGGACTCAATAAAGGTTAGCTATATGCTCAATCACCCGGCTTTTCGGAGTCCCGAGGAAGAGTTATCGATTTTGCCGTTCCCACGATGAAACCCGGGTCATCGTTACGAGGTTGTCAAAAGTCTAGTGATAGGCACTGTATAAGAGAAACTATATATTCTCGTACAGCCAGTAAGGGCCCTTGCAGACCGTTGTAGAGTACCGCATCTCGGATATCCGATCTATGTCCGAATATGGTATTTCGAAGGAGGGGGGTATTTGCTCAATATTTACCATGTTGATCACATCCCCTAGTAAAATATCGAATGACTTCTCCGCACCGTTTAACGGATCACTAACGCCTTCGTAGAGCTGGTAGTAGCCTTTAGAGAAGAACAAATAGTCCCGCACCGCAAATACCGGACCTGGACGCTGCCATGGTATCTCGAAGGTGAGTGTTATGTGCTCACCGGGTACGATGGTCACCATGTCTCCGTTGCCTTCCAGTAGCATGTCCGTAACATCCTCGACACCGTTGAGCATGGCACTCACCAAGGGTGCTTCCTGTACATTCACTGGTGTCGGTACCGAGTTGTCCAGCCCGACGAAGTCTAGGTAATGGTTCTGTGTGCTCACTATCTGTATCTCAACCTCACCTATACCGCCGGGTACGAATTCCTGTAACACATCCCTGAGAGGCATCACTATATCTGAAGGATGGTTGCGCGGATGGAGTACGGTCACATCGATCCACTCACCTCCATCTACTCTCAAACTCACGTATAAGGAGGTCTTTAGATGAAACATCAACCCCGGGGTTGAGCTCATGATGTACTGCTCGGTATATGAATCGAAGCCGTGACTCCGTACAACCAGCTTCTGATGCCGCCATCGTGCATTACCTATGTCTCCATAGTTAAGTACAACCGATGAGCCTTCCGGCATGTACATCGGTTCACTGTCGGTGTCGCTCACATACTCAAGCACGTCCTCGCCGTAACCGTCATATGCGGAGATCGGTGGCACGGGGTCCTTGTAGGTCATATACTCGTAGTCAGGTGTAATGCCCACGCTGTAGCCTTCCCTATGATCTAAGGTATGAAGGGAGAATGTATCGAAAAAGTCCTGCGTATGTTCGAATTCTTCTATCTTGAGCGAGTAGTGGCCATCCTTAGGTACCATGGTATTCTGGAGGATCTACCTCAACATAACCCTCTTCTTCTGGTTCCTCAGATTTTTTCCTGAATTTTGAGAAAAAT
>JAWOAU010000043.1:0-5307 GCA_046498385.1 Thermoplasmata archaeon
TAGAATACTCGTCCCTGCTTGGGTATCTTACCGATAAATTCTCCACCTCGATCATGGTTTTACTCGATTCGTATCTCATAAACATCCTTTACCCAGTACGCGCCATCGTATTCATTTGCCACTATCATATATTCACCACTATGGTTGGAAACGATTATGGCATCGTTTTCCATCACATCGCTCAAGTCGAACACCGCCGAGTACCCGTCGGTAGACACCACTTCCACCCTTACCGCATCATCCAGAGGCCCGGATTCTGCGATGATCACACCCAGAGGTATACCTGTGTAATTTTTCTCAGGTATGTGCGAGACCGAACCGATCAGTTCGGCGGATACCGTTATCTCGTGTTTCTGAAAATCATTGTAAGTGAATACATATTCTCTGTTTACATTACCGACTATGTTGATCTCTTCCGTACCCGGAGGTACGTACACGTTCTGAAAATAATATATTCCACCGGCGGTGAATGCGGTTATAAAGATAACGGTTACCGCAATGCTAGCGTACCTTGTGGAAACCGGCACTCTTTCTTTTTCCTTCACGGACTTATGTATAAGGCCGCCCTGTTCCAGGGAATCCATCATCTGCAGCGTGATATATCCACCGAATATCATACCAGAACCGCAGGCCAGTATAGCCAGCATCAGTATCAAAATGAAAGGTACTCCGGAGAAGAAGAACACCTGGAAGACGAATACGTTTGATGCGGCGGATACTCCACCGGCCATGGAGTACGGTACAAGACCCCTTTTTTCCTTGGTACTGTCGTTGAACAGTACGGCATCCACCAATAAACCCTGGATAAGGGAGACCACCACGATGACCACCCCGTGGGTACCACCGAGGAACAATTCCACCAGCCCCTTGAGCATACCGGTGGCGGTACCGACACCCTTCTTTCTTGTTATTCCAACCGCCAGCACGATCCAGATAACATGAAGTCCCGCCATGAACTGTCCTGCCCCGAAGGGTACACCCACCATACGGTTGATCAGGTTACCCAGGTAACCGATGTAAGTCGACAGACCACCTCCAAGGGCGGATAGCAGTGCTATGGTGACCAAGTCCTTGGTGGAGAAATGGTATCTAGTTTCCATCGACCATCACCTTTATACTTTTAACATATTTGACCCACCTTGCTCCGGCGGAATCATAGACGTTGTATCCGTGCCCCGGATATGAGGTTTGTTGGCAATCTTCGTTGCTGTAGTAACCGTCTTCGGGAAGGGGTACTAGCCTAGGGCCATCATCCCATTCATCTATGGTTAGATTTTCATACCGTAGTGCCAAGATCAACTCGCCTTGTTTTTCCATATATACGTCATCTGGATATAGGTTTAGATATCCAAATTTCTGCTCATATCCGTCGATAGATTCAACCACTAATGTATCGTTTTCTCCCATACCTCCGACGCTTTGGATAAGAGTGCGTATCTTAACTCCCTCATAAAATCCCTGACCGCGCCGGTTGCCAAATTGATTCTGGAAAGATGAATAGCCTTCTGCATCTATGTCATACAACAGACTTTCGTATGTGTACGTTTCCTCTTGCTCTCCTTTTACAACCCTTATCTCATAGATGTTGGGTTCCTCGATATCTATAGGGATCTTACTGAAGTTAAGGTCCTTTGTAGACATGACATAATGGTGTTCACCCTCGACAAGAGATCCTCCACCCCCACCGGTGATAAGTCGTATGGTACCTTCTGAAACATCTTGGTAATAAGAATGTATATGACCGCTGATGTAAGCGTATACATCGTTCTCGTTAATGAATTTCTCTACCATATTTTTGGAGTTTTTGTCTATCGTATGGGAGTCGCTGAAAGGATCCAAATATGGGGCATGAGTGACGATTATATTTTTGTGGTCCTGAGATAACTTAGAGTCCATCCAATCTAATTGTTCCTGAGCTATCGATAATTCAGAGGTGTCGAGAAAGATGAAATTTAGATTATCATAAGTAAAAGAATACTGTGGGGGAGCTATGTTCTTTTCATAATACTGTCTTCCATCGAATTTGATGTCATGATTTCCGATGGTGGTGTAAATAGGAAAAGGTGCTGAATTCATCACCCTTTGGAAACCTCTGTATTCATCTTCACCACCGGATGGAGTCATATCACCCAGATGTATCAAAAATCCAATGTTATCCATATCGTCAACAGCACTCTGGAATATATGATTCATCCCCTGGGTATCACCTATGATGGTAAAATCAAAATCAGTTTTTTTTGGCGGTTCTAAGGACATGGTCCTGATATCATCATCTTCAATTTTTAGGGTGATACTATTGTTGTGTATCTGGGGCTCAGAGTTCACACCTTTGATTTCGGATCCGGGATTACAGTTGCTCAGGTGTATGTTACCTGTGAATCCCCGTATTTCGATCTCGATATGGGGTGAAAAGGCACGTATAAATATGTCGCTGTTCTGCTCTTTCAATACTAATCCCCCTTCTACATCAAGAGAGTAATTCGGGTCCTCTATACAACCGGAAAAAAAAAGAAATAAAAGGGAGGATAGTGTTAAGAGTGCGACTAACTTGTTTTTCATATTCAGAGCCCGACCAACTCAATCTCCACAACGTTACTGACCCTCATCTTGCCACTGAGGTTATCCCCCACTATCCTGAGTGGTGCGTCATCTCCTGTTAATGGTTCTTCGTTCAGATGTGTTGCCAATATTATGCTGTTGTTGTGTGCCACATCTTCGATATCGAAGGTGTAATTGTATCCGTCGCCTGCTGTTACTTTTACCTGATAGCCTTCATCGTTCTCAAGGGTCCAATGGTCGCTGGTTTCTTCGTCGTCCACCGCACCTACGAATATCCATAGTGGTATACCTTTGTAAGAGTAGTCTATTCCTTCGTCGGTGTAGTTATAATACACTGTGTGTGCTCCGCAATCAACAAGAGAGTAAACTGCCATCGCATCGTATTCCAAAGTGTCTACACCCGTTAGGGTTAGAGTCCAATCAGGTAAGTCAGGGAGGTCTGTAAGAGTGATCTTCACTATGTTCCGTATCTTCTGTTTGCCACTAAGATCATCTCCCACTATCCTGAGTGGGAAATCATCCCCTGTTAACGGTTCTCCGTTCAATGTATTGGCTACCATTATAGAATCATTTCTAGCGACCTGTTCAGCTGTAAACGTGGTCGAAAATCCATCTCCAGCTTCCACTTTAACATTGTATCCTTCTTCAACCAGGTAATCGTTGAACATATAGTGACCTTGCGGCGTATCCCCACTGTCCACCGTGGAAACCAATATCCAAAGGGGTAAGCCTCCGTAAGTATCGTCTCCGTCCACATAAGTTGTCTTATGGTAGTCACACGTTGTAGCGCTCCCGAATGTTTGTTTATCCATCTCTACCGTTTCAATACCTTCTAACTCCAAGGTCCATCCTTCTTGGGCTGTTTTAACACGTATATATCTGACCATCTTGGCCCAAAAATGTCCGTCGGTTATCTGAGGGTTTTCGCTGACAGTGACTATTCTGAGTGGACCTCCGTGTAGTTCATCCTCACCGACTTCCTCGTACGCGAGAAGCAAGGTTATATCTTCCGACTGCGATATAGGATTGCCATCTTCATCGTACGTTTGGAAAGATCCCTGTACTTGATCGCTGGTGTAGGTCATTATGTACCCGTCCGTGGCCTCTACTTCCAAAGTGTAATCGGTGCCGCTGTAAACGTTGTAAACGAGCTTAGTTATATTTACACCCCTATAGGTATATGGACCATTGACCGTACCGGTGGTTTTTATGTATTTACCATCGGCAGTGTATGAAGGTATGTTGTGTATCTGCTCCATTGTATAATCATGAACGGTGGTTCCTTCTAAAGTAAGAACGGTTTCCGCACTGGTGTAAATATCCTCTATGACTTCGATCCTTTCAACGTTCTTCACCCATAATGAGCCGGCGGACGATTGTCTGTTGTAATCGGATACCAGCGATTTAGTCATATTCAGATCGGCGTTGCTGAATTCTCCGTCCTCCGAGAGAACGGCTATCATGGGACCGTCCTCCCAATCTGGTACCGAAACCCCGTCCATGGAATATGCCAGTATTATATTTCCCTGTATCTCCCTGTTCATTTCACATGGGAATATCTGACGGTATGAGAAGCGCTGTGAATAGCCGTCGGATGCGGTGACCTCAAGCACATCTTCCGGTTTCATATTGGGAACAAGCATGCTCAGAGGAACTCCTTCGTAATAGGCCTTCTCATCCCAGTTCCCGAATCTGTTCTGATAAGATGATTCCCCGGATACCGTTTCCATATCTCCCAGCTCATCTAATTCCATCCTTTTTCCTGCTACATATAAATCACCCTCCTCATCCTCTCCAGTATGCATGGTAAGATATATCAAGGGGGCCGCTATGAATATCAATATGACCACAGTAAGGGCAGCATATTTCTTTTTCTCGTTCTCCTTCATGTTGATACCTCGTTATGCTCAACTAAGCATATCTAATATTTTAAGTTTTTTGAAGGCATCTTGTTATCCAAGTGATAGTGTCAAAAGAGTTAAAAACTTCTTTACACTATACATTATATGGTCGACAAAGGAAAGGTGGCGGGGTTATTGGAGGAATACGATAAAGACAACATCACCTTAGCGACCGCTTGTTCTCACTCCAGCATGCAGATATTTGACGGTGCCCGGAAGGAGGGATTCAATACGCTGGGCATATCCATAGGAAAGCGTCCCCGCTTCTACGATGCATTTCCCAAAGGTAAACCCGACGAATTTTTAATAATTGACAAGTACCCAGATATTTTCAAAAAAGTAGATAAACTGCTGGAAAAAAATTCCATCGTCGTGCCCCACGGCTCCTTTGTTGAATATCTCGGTGCAGAGCTTTTCAGGGAACTAGAAGTTCCAACCTTTGGCAACCGCCGGGTGTTAAATTGGGAGTCAGATAGGGATAAAGAGCGCGAGTGGTTAACCAGTGCGGGGTTATCCATGCCTGGAATAATTTCCGATCCGAAAAAAATTGACAAGCCGGTGTTAGTTAAATATCATGGAGCCAAGGGTGGACGTGGATTCTTTATAGCCAAGGATTACAACGACTTTAAGCTAGGTATAGAACATGGGAATAAATATGCTGTGTTGCATAACTCTCGCCTAAGTGACTCTATTCTCTAGTTTTTTGCTACGCCTCGCCATATTGCTTTATCGTTTTGTACGTCCAAAACTTCATTTTGACTTCTTGCATCATTCCGATTTCGGTTTTTCCATGTAATTGTTCTCCGAACATTCGTTTGATCGCTGAATATATACCTTCTGTAGCAGT
>JAWOAU010000059.1:0-72117 GCA_046498385.1 Thermoplasmata archaeon
CAGTAACCGTGTCGTAGTTGATCTCCAAGACATAGCCAACAAATCGCAAATCGTCGTATCTCTTCGCTGTCTCGTTGGCCGATTCGCGCCGCAGAAATTCTTGGAGCGCGCGCAGCGGATGGTTCTGCCGGGCTGCTTGGTTGAAAAACTCTCTCATCGTCTCAGACCTCCTCCGACACGGTAGCTGATGATCAGGACCTCTCCAGAATCTCGCGCGGTGATGCCCGGCCTGCGCCCAGTACCGCGTGGAATCTTGATGACTTGATTACCTGCAAACAGCGCGACGATGTCAGGGTGTGCGGAAGTAGTCAGTGCCCATGACACGCCACGCTTCTTCGCATTCTGCAGAGCGGATGCCAGTCGGCGATGGTCTTGAAAGCAGAACCGCCCACCAATGTAGTGTTTGTTGACCAGCTCTCTCTTTCCAGGGCGGTAGGGGGGATCCGCAAAGACAAAATCGCCTGACTCGCACTTCTCTATGACTTCTTCGAAGTCACAGCAACGGAGCCTAGCCCCGCCCAGGACACGTGAAACGGCCATCAGGCTCCCGAGACCTATCACCCACCTTCGATCCTGGCCTCCATAACCAACGTTGAACTTCCCTTCCTGATTGTGACGCCACATCCCCTTGAAGCAGGGTCATGGACAGCGAACTTCACATTGAGCACGAAATGTTTTATGACCCAAATTACGATGGAATGCCGGATGAGGAGATCGAACCGGCTGATAATCACGAAAAGATACACGCCATGTATGCCCCTAACCGTGGCATGCTTGGCGCGGGTCAATATCACGGTACCCACGTAACCGGTACTGTTCTTGGTAACGCACCTCCCCGCGACGAGTACGTAAAACACGACGGTCATGGAATGGATGCACGGGTGATATTCCAGGACATCGGTCGTCAACTGGCTTTATCACCACCGGAAAACATGTACGAAGATGGTTGGGGTAGAAGCATGGACGAAGGAAGTTATATTCACACCAACAGTTGGGGCGGGGCCGGAGGTTATTCAGGACTTGCCATCGAAACAGATGAATTCACCTGGGATCATAGGGATTACACCATATTGTGGGCCGCAGGTAACGATGGTCCCGATCCCGAAACGATCATGAACCAGCCCCACGCAAAAAATGCTTTATCAATAGGTGCTACTGCCAATCACCCCATCGAAGATAACGTCGCCGGTTTCAGCAGCAGGGGCTACGCCAACGACGGTCGTATCAAACCCACCATATTGGGTGTAGGAATCTGTACCTCCGCCGATCAAACGGAAGATGGTTATGCTGGTCTGGGTGGAACTAGTATGGCCACTCCTGGTATAGCCGGACAGGTGTCTCAGGTAAGGCAGTATTACGAAGAAGGCTGGTACCCTATAGGATATGCTAACCCCAGCGAAGGTTTCAACCCCAGCAGTGCGCTTATCAGGGCCACCCTCATCAACGGAGCTGTAGAGGTATCAGGTAACGATGCTTACTTACACGGTGAGGAATTCCCCAATAGAGACCAGGGATTCGGTAGGAGCACCATCGACCGTGCACTGTACTTTGAATGGGATGAAAGGCGTTCTGTAATATTTGACTCGTGGAACGAAGGTAACGCTCCTCTGGAACTCAGTACCGGAGAGAGCTGGTCTATGGATTTCGATGTGGTTGATGATGCTGAAGAATTAGAGGTAACTTTGGCATGGTCAGATTATCCCGGCGAAGGTGGTGCCGGAAGTATACACATCGTCAATGATCTTGATTTGGAGTTGGAGACACCGGATGGAACCCGATATGTGGGCAACGCATACACCGGACACAACCCCGGTTACTCGGAACCCGACCCCACTTCCAACATGTGGAACGGACCCAGGAGCGGCGAATGGGACGGGTTGAACGTTGAGGAAAATATACTCATGCTCCCGGATCACAATGATCTTCAAACTGGAACTTATACGCTAACGGTAACTGCACACAGCGTACCCAGCGGTCCTCAGCCCTTTGCGGTAGTTGTAAGCGGAGGTTTACAACCTATAATGGCTGAAGGCACCCCTCCATCTATAGATATCACATCCCCCTCTGCAGGAGATGTGTGGGAGCACGGAGATGAGGTTGACATCATATGGACTACCACTGCCGGAGCTGATCCAATAGACTTCGTTGACCTTAGATATAGTTTGGATAACGGAGAGTCCTGGGAGTTCATCGCTGAAGGATTACCGAACGACGGCTCACTCACATGGACCGTTCCCAACGTCAATAGCGCCGAGAGTTTAATACAGGCACGTGTCATGGACAATGCAGGCCGTTATGATATAGACACCTCTGATATGTTTGAGATCATGGGTACTCCTCCGGCACCCCCTTCAGGTCTAGGGGTACATAAAGATGGTGGACCCACCGTTGTTACCTTCGAAGACTTTGCCGACGGCAATTACGACGGCTGGGAAGTACACAACGGAAGTTGGGATGCATCCGAGGGATATCTACAGGGCTATGGAAAGATATCCACTCCCGCCGTGATGGACGGAGAAGACCTGGATGCCTACGGTGTCTGGGAGTTTGATTTCCAGTTTACCGACATGGACGATGCCGGACCTACGGATGCACAGATAATGAGGTTCAACTTTATATCCTCTGGAAACCCGGCGTCACCTTCGGGATACGTTATGACTGTTACCGGGCAGACCGCAGCCGGTCCTCAAGCAAATCTTTGGCCATTGGAAAACGGTGATGCAATCGGTGACGCACCGATACTAGCCGGTACTTGGACTGGCGGCACACAAGTCAGCACATTGAGGATCGAAAGAGATTTAAGCAATGAATTTACCATATATATCGACGGAGGTCTGGTTGGTACAGTTGTCGATGACACGTATGCAACTACCGAATACATAGGTTTCAACCACGATCCGAATCCTTTGGGTGGGGAACCGCACATAGTACATAACGTTGGGGCGTTGACAGAACTCGAAGGCGAGCCCCACAACATACTAACCTGGGACGCTAGCCCCGATGATCCCGGCGAAGTCAGTCATTACAACGTTTATCGTTCGGAGGATCAAACAGGACAATACGAATTAATAGCAGAGGTAACCGCCGACGGTTCACAGGAGTATACATACGTTGATGAATACAAAGGTGAAGATGACGACATAACCTGGTGGTACTTTGTACGTGCGGTAGGTATAAACGGCATGGAAGAGGACAACGAGAACACAGCGCCGGAACCTGCCGACGGTGAGGCACCTTCTATAACACTGACCAGGCCTGAGGGTGGTGAAACATTTACAGCCGGAGAACAAGAAAATATCCTTTGGCAAACTGAAATAGGTGACAACCCCGTAGAGACTATAGATTTCAAGTACAGTACTGACGGAGGAGGTTCTTGGACTACAATAGAGACTGGTTTACCCGATACAGGTAATTACATCTGGACAGTGCCCGACGAAGCTAGTATTGACTCTCTGGTCGGTGCAACCGCTCGGGACTCAGCCGGACGCACTGGTTCCGATGTCAGCGGTACGTTCATCATCGAAGGAATCCCCCCTTCACCTCCGGAGAATCTGATGGTTGAACATCATGGTACTCCCGAGGCCGTCGTTAACGGTATATTCGAAGGTGATTACGAACCCTGGGAGCTTACCAGAACGGTTGCCGAAGGCGAGGCACGCTGGGACTCGGAGAATTATATTGAAGGAGGTTCCATCTATGTGGCGGTCGAGGCTGAAGGAGAAGGTACTATCCGCACAGAAGACTCCTATTGGGAACAGGATATAACTCCCACCTCTGAGGAGATAACGGTATCCGGTGCATTCAGAAAGAACATATTCTATGATTCCAATTCTGGAATTGGTTGGTCTTGGGAAACACATGTCCATCACGCTATCGTTGAAATCCTTGTCTACGATACCACGTCCGGATGGCAGACTGTACACATAGACCAAGACACATCCGTCGGAGATTCGGGCTGGGGTGAATTTGCCCCGATTACTTATGTGCCTGATGGATATGCGGATTCGGTAAGGTTGCGTATGCATGTAGAGGCTGAAGGAGACACCGGCCCCGCGGGTGGAAACCATACCGCTATAGGCGAACTATGGATGGATCATATCAGCGTGACCACAGAAGGGGCCGAGGGTACCGATGACAATCTACTCACATGGGATGCCAGCCCTGACGATCCTGATTCGATAAGTCATTACAACATCTACCGTTCCGAAAGTGAGGCCGGTCCCTGGGAAATTCCCATAGGTAGTGTTGATGCCGATGGTTCACTGGATTACGAGTACTTAGACGCTGGCGCGGGTACCGGAGACGATACGATATGGTGGTATGTAGTCAGAGCAGTGGGAACCAATGGTATGGAAGAAGATAACAGCAATGTGGTACGTGAGCCAACCACGGAATTGGTCACCTACGACATTGAGTTGCATGCCCATATTAATGCGGATGGCTGGAACTTCGTTTCGTTCAATCTGATACCTGTAGAATCATCCCTGGAAGCCATACTGGAGCACTCTGACTACGGCATAGCTGGTAACTACGACAAAGTGATGTACTATGATGCATCTGCGGATAGTTGGCATGTTTATGTACCCGGACGACCGGACCATTTTAACAACCTTCAATCTTGGAACCATAGGATGGGTATCTGGATACGATTGACGGAGGATTCTACACTCACCGTAGAAGGAAGTATCCCGACTCAGACCACCATAACCTTATATCCAGGCTGGAACATGGTCGGTTTACCGAGTGCCCAAGGGGGAATTCATGATATTCCCAGTGAGGTCAGCAGGGTAGGACGATTCGATGCGGCGGCAGAGAACAATATAGTGTATGTAGACGTGCAAGGATTCCAATTCCAACCCGGACAAGGCTATTGGATATACAACGGTGCGGATGTAGCTGTAGATTGGGTTGTGGACTACAATACGGAATAGCACTATAAGCCGATACTATAGGCACCTGTATGTGTTAAGTTCGCAATATCCTTTTGCACTTCTTCACCCGGTGCTCTATCCCCATAAGTTTTGCATCGTCTCTAATCTCCATTAGAGACATGAAACCTCTTAGCAGATATCATCGGGCCTTCTGTTTCGTTAGGGAGAATATATCCTTCAAAATTATTTCTATATCGGCGGTTTGGGTGACCACCTTGTTCGTCCGGCGGTACAGGGATTTCATCGATGTACGGTGCCATGGTTTATTTCTCTTGATCGGATGATTTCTCACAGATAGAATAATTTTGGAGCTGTTTCCGAACAAGGTTTTGCTCAAAATCGATTGAACGTTCATACGGGTTAAAAATAAAACAAGGACGTCGATATTTTTTTCCTTACACATGTTTTTTATCTCCCGAGATGTGTTCAGTATCTCGAAAATGTCACCAAGGGGATTTGTCCTTCCTTGTACCCCAAACAGATATGCCTGCCCTTGTATTCACAGGTGGGTTCGACGTGGTAAAAAGACAGGTATGTGACATCATGTTCCCCTTTCATGAAAACTTGTTCCCAGTTGCACAGAGTTCCTCTCGGCACCTCCGCCTATTCTCAAACTGGAGATCACTATGAGGATGCTCTTTTTTCCTTCATGCCTTTTACTCCCTCCCCCGGTGCTTCAAAGACCTACGGTAAGTGTCTATGATGGTATCAACTACTTTTTGCTTTGACAGTTCACTTTCGTAATATTCGATCATGTTCTTTTTCATGTTCGCCTTTGCTTCATGATCCTCCATGAGATAACCGAGTTTGTCTGCTATGTCTTCCTCATCCGGCTCCACCAGCAGGCCGTTGTATCCGTTTCGTATCTCCTTGGGACTCCCCCTAACGTTGGTTGCGATAACAGGTGTTCCGGTGTATGTCGCTTCCAGCAGCACACTGGACAGGGGCTCCGGTCATAGGGAAGGTACCACCACGATATCCGCCTGTTTGTATACTGAGTGTATCAAATCATGGCCTACCTGTCCCAGAAACTCAATGTTTGAAATCGCCCTGCTTTCCAGTTGTTCTCTTTCGGGACCTTCTCCCAGCATGATTAATTTTGGAGTCCGTATTCATCCGATCAAAGGCTTTTATCAGCATATCGACGCCCTTAATCTTGTATAAACTGCCCATATAAGCCCACCAGCACACCTTCGCGTCGGATATCGATCTTTTTCTTCGATCCCCGGATATCGGGTATGTTGACCACATTGGTGATACGGCTTTTATCGATGCCTTCTTGTTCAAGAAGTTTGTTTATGAACCCGCTTAGACTGAAAAAATGTCCAAATGTTTTCAATACCTTTTTTCTCTTGATAAGATCCAGGTATAAGGCCAGCCAGAATAGCGGATTTACTTAAGATAAGTTCCCTTTGGGGCAGAAACTTACGTAGGAATTGATGGTGACGAAACTGGGTTTATCAACGTCAACCATGCGGGTCATGTTGAAAAAGTGTATTATATCGTACCTGTCGCTGATCCTCTCAAGCCCTCTTTTAACGCTTCTGTTGAAATGAAACTTACGTTTTAGATCGTCCGAAAGTGATGTGCACCCTGCATTGAGCTTTCTGAGAATCGTCAAGCCATGTTTTTTTCAACACGCTGCAGACCCTGAACCTGAGAAGTCAACACGGTGACCTCCATACCGTTACGTTGTGCAAGGACCGAAGCTAAAGGTGCGCAGGGTGTTTCCCCGCCCCTATAGCTTACAGGTGGAAAAGACTCGGACACGAACAATATCTTTATTGAGTCATTGACCTTGGGGCTAACTCATTCTTTCATATCAGTACACCTAGATCGGCTTAATCATTTTAAACTGCATGCATGCAGGTCTGGGAGGTGCGTATGAATCGTGCATAGATGGTGGTAGAGAAAAAGCACGATGATGGATACCGGTAAAAAGCGGTTTTTATTTCGGTAAATACCCATCAACTTTATTTGTAGCCTATGACATGAGGTTTTCACTCGGTTATAATGGAGGAAATATATGTTTAAAAACGCAAAAAAAAGTAAAGTGGTAGCTATATCTGTTTTATTGATTTTATCCATTTCTGCATATGGTATAACATCCCTTGGATATGTCGAAGATGTTCAAAGCACGAAATACACTGCTAATCGCTCACCGTACCCGTTCCCCGATCATTATCCCAGTGTCGAAGAACTCTACGATTGGTACGACGACCTGGTAGTAGAATTCCCCAATCTCGTCTCCAAGGTGCACATAGGCACGTCCTATGAAGGACGAGATTTATGGGTGCTGGAAGTCACTTCGGATGAAGATACACAGGTGGATTACAAGCCCGGGTTTTTCGTTGACGGCAACATGCACGCCAGGGAGTGGTCGGGTAATCAGGTATCGGCGTACTTCATGTGGAGGCTGCTCAATGAATACGATACCAACGAAACCATCTACTGGCTGCTCAACAACCGCAGGATATACGTTATGCCCATGCAGAACCCGGATGGGTATACTTATGATGGAGACGGAGGAGTAGGAGGCGGAAATAATTGGCGCAAGAACAGGAACGATTCCACTCCTACCGCTGCGATAGGTGTAGACCTGAACCGCAATTGGGATATAATGTGGGAAAGCGGTAATCCTGATCCAGGCTTCGATGATTATCGTGGCGAAGCACCCTTTTCCGAGTACGAGAACTGGCACGAGAGAGATTTCATTCTTAACAACAGCATAGATTCATACCAGAACATTCACAGCTATGCAGGTACCTTGCTGATACCTTTGTGTTACTCTTCGGACCCCTCACCTCATGATGATTGGTATCGAGGTATGGCATCCCATATGACTTCCTTGACGTCCCTGATGGGTGACGAAAACAGCCATTACAGTTTTGGTCAGCCCCATGAAGAGATCGGTTACAGTGCCCCAGGAGGTGCCGGGGACTGGACCTATGATGCCCTGGGAATCCAATCAATGGTATTTGAACTTGAAACCGGCGGCGGCGGATTTTATCCTGGCACGGATGACATAATGACCATAAACCAGGATGTTGACGACTCCTTGGTCTATCAGTGCCGTGTCGCTGATACGGATTTGGGCGATGGCACAAATCATCTTTACCCACCCATACCGTACATTGTTTACGGAAGGGTGGAAGATCCCGAAGGCGTACCGGTAGCTGGAATGGAGGTTGTGGTGGAAAACAAAGATACGGGGGAAACCATATCCATAGACACGGATGGTAATGGATACTACGAGTTGAACTACGGTAACCTGGTAGAACGCGGATACGCCCTCACCGATACGTTTCATATCTCCGCATGGACCAATTCACAGGAGTTCAACATCGGTGATGAATGGGGTAGAAGGATCGACATGGAGGTTGTGGTTGGAGGCGTACCGCCGGAAATAACCCTAACATCACCTAACGGGGGTGAACAATGGCATGCATTTGATGAGGAGGATATCACTTGGACGACAAATCAGGGTGACGACCCCATCGATCATGTTGATCTATGGTACAGTGTAGATGCAGGCACGAGCTGGGACCGCCTTGATACGGAAATAGACGATACGGGTAGTTACACATGGACGGTCTCCAACGAACACAGCCAGGAATGCCACGTACGTGCACGGGTAATAGATAGTTTGGGTAGATGGGGAGAGGATGTTAGTGATAACGTATTCGAGATCGTAGGCTTGGCACCCGGACCTCCCCGAAATCTTACGGTAGAGCATGACTCCGCTCCTCACATGGGGATATTCGACGATTTTGCCAATGGAAACTACGACAATTGGACGGTTTACGATGGATCATGGGATGCGACCTCCGGTTACCTACAGGGCCATGGTAGCATATCCACTCCCGCAGAGATGCACCAGGAAAACATAGGTGCATATGGTCGCTGGGAGATAGATTTCCAACTATCCGAGATCTCCGATGCCTCAGGATATCAAATCACGAGAAGCCATTTTATTCAGATCGATAACGCGGATCCACGTTATTCCAGCGGTTATTATGTAATAATTACAGGTAATATCGGTGGTAACGGACAGATCAACCTCTGGAGGTGGGACAACGGAAGCACACCGGGTAGTACGACCGCCGGTGCATCCTGGAACCCGAATACAGACACAAACACATTGGCAATAGAGAGAGACGAGAGCGGTGTATTCACCCTGTACCTCAACGGTGCCACACTGACCACGGGAACGGATAATACCTACACAACTAACCAATACTTTGGATTCAGGCACAATGAAAATCCTTCTGGAGGTGATGATCATATCATACATGAGATCAGGATTGAGACCATGGGTGATGGAAAGGAACACAATATTCTTACATGGAATCCAAGCATCGATGACCCCGACGAGGTGAGCCACTACGATATTTATTGCTCGGATTCGCCAGAGGGGCCGTGGGATGAAAGTATGTTACTGCACAGTGTCCCAGCGAACGGTTCCGCTGAATACCACCACCTTGATTCCTTTAAAGGCATGGCAGATGAAACCTACTGGTGGTATGTGGTACGTGCGGTTGGAGAGAACGGGCTTGTAGAGGAGAACGTCAACGCTATACAGGAGCCCGGTGCGGAAATTATTACATTCACTTTGGAGTTGTACTCGGGTGGAGATTCCAACGGCTGGAACTTTGTTTCATTTAATCTGACATCTCCTGATAGCTCATTGGAAAACATACTTGAAAATCCGGACTACGGTATATCAGGCAACTATGATCGGTTGATATACTTCGACGCTTCCGCCGGAACATGGCTTTCATACGTTCCCGGTAGGCTCGAGTGTTTCAACAATCTGCAGTCGTGGGACCATACCATGGGGATCTGGATAAGGATGACAGCGGATGACGGACTTACCATAGAGGGCACCACGCCAACAAATACTACTCTCACACTGCAGCCCGGCTGGAACATGGTAGGACTGCCCAGTTCGGATGTGGGCAATCATAACCTACCGGCGGAGGTGACCACGGTGGGCTACTTCCAAGCAGCGGAGGAGTACAATGTTGCCTATACCACCATTGCTGATACCTTCATATTCGAACCAGGACAGGGTTACTGGCTGTACAACAGCGGGAACCAAACGGTAGCCTGGACCGTAGATTACAGGTTATAATCGCGGACCTTACTAGCATTATAATTAGTCCGAATAACGAAGAGATGATATTCCCTCTAGCCAAGGACCTCGGGATTGACTATGTTCTCCGGCATCTTTCCCTCCAACACAGCTATAAGATTGTCTGCGGCCATGACCGCCATACCATCCCGGGCCCTCACAGATGCGCTGCCCAGATGGGGTGCCAGTACCACGTTATCCAGGTCGTAGTAATTTGGATTTGCTCCATAGGGTTCGTCAGCAAAGACATCTACCCCTGCACCTGCTATATTTTCACATCTCAATGCATCGATCACTTCCTCCTCGTTAACCACCTCTCCCCGGGCGGTGTTGATAAGGTAGGCCGAGTCCTTCATCATCTCTAGTTCCTCTTTGCCTATCATACCGTGTGTTTCTTCTGTGAGCGGCACGTGCAGTGATACAAAATCCGAGCTCTGAAGAAGTTCATTCATCTTCATGAACTCCGCGCCCAATGAATCCTCTATCTCCCGCACCCTGCTTCTGTTGTAATATATTATTTCCATATGAAATCCGGCAGCTCTTTTAGCCAGGGCACTGCCTATGTTGCCCATACCTACTACACCCAATGTCTTTCCTTTGAGCTCGCTTCCTATCATGAGGGTCGGGTCCCAGCCCTGAAATTTATCCTGTCTAACGAATCTGTCACCCTTAACTATGTTCCTAGCAACCGCCAGCATTAAAGCAAAGGCCAGTTCTGCCGTGGCGTCTGTGAGTACTCCAGGTGTGTTTGTCACCGCGATACCGTTCTCAGTGGCGCACTCTATGTCTATGTTGTCGTATCCCACTGCGTAATTCGATATCACCTTTAGATCGTCACCGGCCTGGATAATGTCCCGGTCAATAATATCGGTGAGAGTGCAGAGTACGGCCTTCTTGCCAAGGATACCCGCTATGATCTCGTCCTTGGTCAACCTCCGGCTTTCAGGATTCACCCGGGTTTTGTATCGCTCCGTTATTTTGTTAAGTCCCTTTTCAGGTATTTTTCTGGTCACGAAAACATCCATGGTCTCACGATTGGCATTATGTTTACATCGATTTACTATTTTTCGGTGGAATCTGTAGGAAAAACTTACTAATTACCGCAGCATTATCCTATGCACCATGGTTTCGGCAACAGTGAAAGATAGGATAATAATACATTTGTATACTTATCATGCTTCTCTGACTAAGCAAGGGATGCCCTATGAATTATCTCAACCAGGTATTGCTGATGCCATAGGCATAAGCAGACCTCATCTGAGCCAGGAAATACGGAAGATGATACAGGATGAACCAACCTTGGTTAAAGAAGAGGTCATGCGGGTAAAAGGATTAAAGCGAAAAAGAAAGGTGTATTTCCTGACTCCGAAAGGAGTTTTAAAGGCACAATCATCGGTAGAAAAATTCAATGAAGAAAGCATAACTGTTCTTACTTCGGATGGTAAAAAAGACGTCAAATTAAAAAACATCGGTACACATATAAAAGGGAACAACCCTCTTGTTACCGCTCTATCCAGAGTAGATGCAAAGGGTGTGTTGGACCTTACCGAGGCAAGAGAGTTCAAGGAGGATATATTCATAGACCGCAAAGAGGAAATGGCGGTACTTAAAAGCTCATTGAAAGAGGCAAGTGAAGAAGGCGGGAAAGTTTTTTTCGTCAAAGGAGATCCAGGTATCGGCAAGACCAGACTCCTAGAGGAGTTTGAAAAACATGCATCTAGCGAGGATTTTATCTTTCTTTCCGGCAGAGCATATTTTGAGAGTTCGGACCCTTACCTTCCTTTTAAAAAGGCCTTCGAAGGCACAAAAGATTTGGATCACTCTATGGATATTATCTATCCCGATGAAAAAAGAACAAAGGCGGAAGATAAGAATATGTTTGATTATCATAGGAGGACAACTTTCTTTGAGATAACCAAAGACATTAGGCACATGATAGACAAAAAGCCAATGGTCATATTTTTAGATGATATACAATGGGCGGATTCTGCAACACTGCAGTTGATTCATTATCTTTCTGAGAATTTAGAAACATCGCCACTGCTGCTGATCGCCGCCTTTAGACCACAGGATGTAAATATGAACACTCTTTTAAAAGAGATCGTTCAACGGATGAGGCGGGTAGGAACCTACGAGGAGATAGAATTAAAACCCCTAAAGTGGAAGCATACAAAAGAGATCATATCCAATATGTTGGGCGTATCCAGGACACCACCTGAATTTGTTAGATTACTTTATGAACTATCCCAGGGTAATCCTCTTTTCATTAAAGAGTGTGTAAAGAGTTTGATCGAAGAGGGCAATTTGGATCCAAAGAGGAACCGATATCCCAAGGACCCTAGGCACGTCACCATACCCAATATTATTGTCAGCATAATTGAGAGAAGATTCAGCCAGTTATCCGAAGAAACGCTTAAGATGCTCCAGATAGGCTGTATTATAGGAGAGGAAATACCCTTCGATCTGCTGTTAAAAGTTTGTGGGATGGACGAACTCGATGCATTCGACCACATAGACATACTGTTGGGAACAAGTATATGGAAGGAGTTACCGGATCAGGACAAGTTTGCCTTCAGCCATGCATTGGTGCATCTAGCGGCATACAATCGAATAAGTGATATCAAGAAAAGAAAGTTGCACAAGGCGGTGGCCGAGAAACTCGAAGAGCTATACGAAGAAGACATAGAAAAACATCATTCCAAACTAGCGAAGCATTTTGAAAGGGCGGGCATGATAGATAGGTCGATATCTTATTATTACAAAGCCGGTAAGAGCGCTGAAACAGTATATGCTCAAGAGGACGCTTTGGAGATGTATCAGAACGCTCTGAGGTTGTGGGATGGAGAGGATAAAGAACCAGGTATGAAACTGATGGAAAGTTTAGGCGACGTAAATTCTCTTTTAGGTGATATATCCTCCTGTAAGAAGTATTATGAACGGATATTAGATGAAACCGATAACGAGGTTACCGAACAAAGGATGTATCGTAAACTAGCCCGGTTGTGCGAGACCCAAGGTGATTTTCGGAGGGTGAAAGAACTTGTAGACAAAGGTCTCGATAGCTATAAAAAGGATAACATCGAGGCGTGTAGATTGTATGAGATCCGGGGCTGGACATTGATGCAGACAGGGGATTTCCAAGGTGCGGAAGAGATGTTCATTACGGAAAGGCGTCTTTCTGAAGATTTAGGAGATCGAAAGGCCCTCAGCGATTCAAATCATAATCTAGGTACTTTGATGGTGTACAAAGCTAATTATGATGATGCCCGTCGATATTTAAAAGACGCTTTGAGGATACGTGAAAAGATCGGGGACAAAAAAAGCATAGCCAAGTCTTTGAATAATTTAGGCGTAGTTTACAAATGTACGGGGGACATAGAAGATGCTTTGGAAACCTATCAACGGTGTTTGGAAATAGAAAAGGAGATAGGTGATAGAGGAGGGATCGCGGCAACATCAGCCAATTTGGGGACTCTTCAGTATATGAACAATAATCCCAAGGAGGCCGGGGAGAACTTTGATCATGCCTTGGAGATATTTAGAGGTATAGGTGATAAGATGGGCGTTGCCATGGCCTACAATAATCTAGGCATAGTTCAGTTAGCCATGGGTGATCTAGAGAGTGCCCTCGAGTATCAAAAGAGAGGTCTTGAACTCCGAAAAAATGTGGGTGATAAACCCGGCTTGGGGATGACCCATGGTATCATAAGCAGCGTTTTTATCTTGAAGGGAGAACTGGATAAGGCTAAAGAACATATCGATGAGGCCTTTACTTTTTTCGAAAAGATCGATGATGTGAAAGGAATGGCTCTCATGAAGTCTCTTAAAGGAGATATTAAAAATGAGAACGAGCAGTTCGACGATGCAATAAGTTTGTACGAAGAAAGCCACAAAACTCTAAAACAGATCGGAGAGAAGTTTGAAAACATATCCAACTGCTGTCGACTGGCCGAGGTATATACTCATGTGGGAAAGTTAACCGAAGCCCGTAGGATGATAATCGAAGGCATTATGCTTTCGAAGATGGTGGGTACGGATTATGATAAAGAAGTCTTCCTTAGGATATTAGGGATGGTCCTTCGAAAAGAAAAAAACTTCAAAGGCAGTTTTAAGGTTTTGAACAAAGCGGCAGGGCTCCTTGAAAAGAATAAAAAGTACATGGAACTTGCTAGGGTCTATTATGAACTAGGTAAAACTTTTTTGGAGGTCCATGACGTACCTAATGGCAAAAGAAATCTTGCCAAGGCGAGAAACAAGTTCAACTCCATGGACATGGAACGCTGGAGTGCCCGAGCCCAGGGGATGTTAGACGATATCTAAATCTCAGGCACATCTACCATAGATTCAAGGGCGCATCATATATTTTTTTCATGACGATCCATTATATCCTCGGCCAACCTTTCTATGTCCTCTAGATCCTTGGCCGTGGGGTGACCTTTGACTACCACGGGTTCTATCATCTCGGCCTTCAAGTTCTTGATACTGTCCTTTATCACATCAGGCATCCTACCGCCCCACCCGTAGGACCCGATGAGTGATACAAATTTTGTCTTGGGCCGCAGTGCGTTGACCAAATAAGCGGCATAGAGTGCCTTAGGGTGTGGCCCCGTTAGGACGGTGGGGGTTGCGATCACCACCGTTGCCGCATCTACTAGGGACATGGCGAGATCGCCTAGATCGGTGGTGGTAAGATTATATGGCGTGACTTTTATCCCCTTCTCTATAAGAGTATTCACCAGGTGTTGAACCATGTCTTCGGTACTTCCGTGCATGGAAACGTAAGGCACCACCACCTCGTTCCTCACCTCGTCCGATATCCAATCCCGGTATGCATCCATTATGAAATCCGGTTCATCATATATGGGTCCGTGACTGGGAGCGATAACATCGAAGTCTAGTTTCTCCAGTTTCTTTATATGTCCTTTGATCAGTCTGCGGAAGGGCATCATTATCTCTGCGTAGTAGCGCTTGGCTGCCGGATATACGATGTTTTTATCCCTGACGAATAGGTTGCTGGCTGCCATATGTGAACCGAAAAGATCACAGGTAAACAGTATCCCGTCTTCAGGCAGATGCGTCAACATGGTTTCCGGCCAGTGAACCCAAGGGGCGTATATGAATCGCAGGGTTCTATCTCCCAAGGACAGTTCCTCGCCATCCTTGACCTCTAGGAACCGCTCATTGGGGACATGGAGGTGATCCTTGAGCATCTTCATGCACTTTTGGTTCGTAACCACCCTGGCCATAGGGTATCTTTCCAGTACCGCCGGTATGGAACCGGAATGGTCCTGTTCGCAGTGATGTGAGATCACGTAATCTATATGGTCTACACCCAATGAATTCAGATTATCCATAAGGACAGATTCCTTCGGCGGGTCAACTGTATCCAGCAGAGCTACCTTTTCACTTCCACGGATCAGATAAGCGTTGTAACTGGTTCCATCGGGCAAGGGGATAAGTTCATCGAAGAGTTCCCGATCCCAATCCACCGCACCTACCTCGTAAATATCTTTTTTTAATCTCATAACTGCCATTTTCATTCACTCCTTTTAACTCATCTTAAGAGCGATAATGTTAAATGCAAAAAAATGTTGTGGTATACATGCATAGAGAAAAAATTGCACAGGAAGTAATGGTGAGGATCAGAAATGAAAAAATTAAGTTCGTAGAACTGCAGTTCATGGATATACAGGGGATGGTCAAAACCGTTTCCATCCCCGCATCCCATCTCCCTCATGCCATCGAGGACGGTATCCTCTTCGATGGATCATCCATAATGGGCTATGCGACGGTTGATGAATCCGACTTGAGGGCGTATCCGGATTTAAATACGTTTTTGATATATCCCTGGAGTAATGAAAAGGTGAAGACCGGGAGCATGATATGTGATATCTACGATTCCAACGGTAAACAGTTCGAAGGCGATCCCAGGTATATACTCAAAAAGACAATTGAAAGAGCAAAAAAGATGGGTTATTATTTCAACGTTGGGCCCGAACTTGAGTTTTTCCTCTTTCGTTTAAATGGGAACGGAGATCCTACCAACATACCCGATGAAAGTGGTGGGTACTTTGATCTTATGCCCCTTGACAGAGCGGAAAAAGTGCGCAAGGAATGCACTCTTGATTTTGAAGAGATGGGATTCGAAGTGGAGGCGTCCCACCACGAAGTGGCGTCAGGACAGCATGAGATAGATCTTAGATACGACGAGGCGCTGAAGATCGCGGACCGAATACTCACCCTAAAGCACTGTATAAAGACCATAGCTAAGCAGAATTCATTACATGCAACCTTCATGCCAAAGCCCATCACAGGAGTGAACGGGACGGGCATGCATATTCATCAAAGCCTTATGGATAGGAAGGGTAACAATGTATTTTATAACTCCGATGGTGAGGACCAGGTAAGTGATATATTCAGATATTACACGGGAGGCGTATTGAAGCATGCAAAGGAAACATGTGGTATACTCGCTTCCTGGGTCAACTCATACAAACGCCTGGTCCCGGGCTATGAAGCACCGGTTTACGTCTCATGGGCATATCTTAATCGGAGTGCTTTGGCAAGGGTACCCGCAGGTAGAGGAAAGGGTACCAGGCTGGAGATAAGAAACCCGGATCCCGCAGGTAATCCCTACCTCCAGTTCAGCGTACTGCTGGCATCGGGTTTAAACGGGATCGACAACAAGATCGATCCGGGTCCGGCGGTGGACGAAGATGTATTCTCCATGACAGATGATGAAAAAAGTAAAAAGGGAATAGAGGCGTTGCCTTCTAATTTAGGACATGCCCTGTCTTACATTGAACAAAGCGAGTTCATAAAAGAGACCCTAGGTGAGCATATCCAGAGACACTTTCTTTACGTAAAGAGAAGAGAATGGGATGAATACAGACAGCAGGTCACGGATTGGGAAATAAAGAAATACCTTTCTTCATTGTAATCGAACATGGTCTTTCCACAACCCCTTTGGAATGAAAGGGCCATGATCAAGGGTTCTACCCTGGTGGCCTGTGATCTTCATATAGGTTATGAAAGGGAGTTAGAAGAAAAAGGAGTATTTGTATCTTCCAAAACACCTGGTATGGTAAAAGATATACATGATATGTTGGTTGAACACAATGTAGATTGCTTGATCATCAACGGCGACCTTAAACACAGCATACCCCAGGCATCGTGGCAGGAGTACAATGAAATACCCAATGCCATAGACCGATGGCTCAGAGTGGTGAAGGAGGTGCATGTTGTCCGAGGCAACCATGACGGGGGTTTAGAGAATTACTTACCAAGGGACGTAACGATCCACGATTCCCGGGGATATCGTAGGAACGACATCGGTTATTTTCACGGCCATGCCCGACCGTCGGATGAGGTGTTAGATGCGGATATACTGGTTACCGCTCACTGTCACCCGTCCATCACTCTGTTTGATAAACTGGGAAAGCGAAACAAGCTTCACTGCTGGTCCCGGATCAAGTTCACATTGAACAAAAGGGAGGGTGATTTGATAGTCATGCCGAGTTTCAATCCTCTGCTGGGAGGTGTCAGCGTAAACGAGGATGGATATCTCGGACCGTTTTTTAGAGATATAGATATAATCGAAGAGGATATCTATCTCTTAGACGGTACCCATCTAGGTGGTTTTACAGATAAGGGCGATCCTCCTTCAGTATGACCGGAACGGCAATACAGACATTGGCGGTGGAGAGTCCGATGTTCTTGGCTGCGAGACCCGCCTTTATCATCACCGATGCCTTTACCTTATGCACGCTTGCGGTATCCAGGGCACTTCCCAGGGCCATACCCATATCCAGCAGTCTGTAGATACAGTTCGGTCCGCGGAATATACCTTGGGCCGAGACACTTTTGAATTCATCACAATCGTCGAAGCCGCATGCACGGCAATTCAAACCCAAGGGGGGGTGTTCTTTTAGACTGATCAATAAGACCGCTTGTGCGTCTTCTTCTAGGATCTTACCGTACTTGGAGTAGTCCTCATCATTTAATTCATCAGATAACTGATACATTTCTTCGGCCAGTATCTCTCTTTCGGCATCGTCCAACAAAGCTATATCCATGTAGGATTCGCCGCTGGCCTTTGGTACCGTACGGGCTCTTACTGTCATGAGGTCTGATATTATCTTGATTCCTTTTTCCATTTTCTCACCTGAACGTTATAGGTACATAGGGTACATATTATGTTATCGCTGTCTTTTACTCTAGTCCTAGGAATCCTAGGGCCGCGCCGATGATGGCGATGAGACCCGAGATCGCTCCTACCGCACCGCCTAACACCATCAATATTATTCCAAAGACACCGGAGAGGATGGTCCACCTACGGGTGTCTCGATGCAAATTCATACAGGATATCAAAAGAGCAAAGCCGAATAAAAGGTTAACCAAGAACTGGAATATGAAAATTATGTCGGCGAGGGAGATGATAGAAACCAGAAAATGAGTAAAACCCAGACCGATGGCTACATAACCCCCTAAGGTTATCAACACAGCAGGTAAAGACATCTTCTCCAACTCATTTATTGACTTAGGCGAAGATTCGTATACCTTGGCGATGAGATCGTTTTCCATCACGGGTTTAATGGTATTATGTGTTATTTAACTATTTAGGGCGGTATTATCTCTGGTGTTAGGGACAAAAATTAATTATACCATATGCTTTTTAAACGGACCAAAAGAGGTTAAAAATGAGAAAAAAAAGTAAATTAACCGTAATAGCGGTGGTGACCCTCCTTATCATTTCAATATCTATTGTTGGTACGATCACGGCTCAAGCAGCAGATCATCCCTGGCCTTATCACGGGCAAAACACTAGGGGTACCAGGAGGAGTCCTTATGATACGGGTCACGTTGATGGAACTGTAAAATGGAGTCACCAGATCCCCAAAGCACCTTTACGGGCCATGCATACTCCGGCGATCGACAAGGAAAATAATATTTACATCACGTATCAACCAAGCATCCGTGCCTTCAATTCAGAGGGTGAATTGATGTGGAATTCTACTCTCGATGCCCTCGTGTCCACTTCGCCGGCATTAGGCCCGGACGGGAGTGTGTATGCAGGAGGATATGATGGGATACTTTACGTATTTGACCCTGATGATGGAAGTATAGATTGGACATTTGACACCGGTTTAAGGGATGTAAAGATACGTTCTGACCCAGTTGTAACTTCAAAGAACGAGATATATTTTGGTACCGATGAAGGTGTATTCCTCGCCGTAGACGGTAATACCCGGACCGAGATGTGGCGCCTTTCCGTACCACAACCTACCCCGGAAAACCCCCGAGAGAGGGATATTTTTATATCCCCAGCCATAGCCGATGACGGGACGGTTTACTTTGGCTCTCTTAATCATTATTTTTATGCCGTAAAGGACGGAGATCTTTTGTGGGACTTAGAGTTGGATGGACAGATATGGTCGTCACCAGCGATAGCTGATGACGGTACAATCTACGTAGGAGATAGAAATTATGGGTTGGTCGCTCTGAGTCCAGAGGGCGAAGGAGTATGGAATTATCAGATACTTGATGAAGAAGACACAGTCTATGGCGTGATGAGTTCTCCGGCCATCGGAGATGACGGTACGATATATTTTGGAGCTATGGACAAAGGCATCTATGCACTTTATCCCGACGAAGGGCTATCCAGGGAAGAAAGATTAAGATGGCATATTATGACGGATGCGGAGATAATGCAATCATCTCCCGCCGTTAGTGCAGATGGAACGGTATATATCGGTTCATTTGACAAGGTGCTGTATGCCGTAGGTGAGAAAGATGGACATGTTTTATTGAACTGGTACTACAACACAACCGGTCCAATTGATTCATCACCGGCTATTGGTCCGGACGGTACGGTTTACGTAGGTAATATTCACGGTGAAGTTTTAGCCTTTACAGGGGAAGAAGGTGTTGCTTTGAACTGGTGGATCATAGGGTCCGTCCTGGGCATAATAGCAGGGGTTGCAGTGGCTTTCTTTTATAAAAAATACAAAGACATATCGTGATCCCAGGTAACAAAAAGATCAGAGTTTACCAAAAATCAGTTATCCAACCTATGGTTTAGTGTTTTGAAGAGTCATGAAATCCTTGGATTTAAAGGCAATCTTGTACCCACCGGGACCGTCAACGATGCTGCTGTATTTTTTGGGGATGGGTCTAATAGATATATTTCTGCGGGTTTCATTCCTCGGTATTGAATATCTTTCACTGCATCAGTTCTATTTAAACACACTATTATTTGCTTTGTTTTTTGGGATACTTTTGATTTTGTTCAGAGCCTCATTTTCCGGTAAAAACACCTCTGATCCCATGAATATATTAACAGATTATTATTGGATCCTTGCTCTGAACCCTTTTATTTGTTATGCGGTGTACGGCGGGATGGACGAGAATCTCATATCCGCCGGATTTATGGGCATCTTTATTCCGGCCCTTATTCTTTCCTTCATAATAGGGTTCAGGATGGTGTTTAAAGAAGGAATACTCAGGTCTTTAATCTTCTCATCGGCGGCGGTCTTTTTATCCTTGCCCGTTTTTGTGGTTCGCCGGGTATCGTTGGTAGGAGTTCCCTACCGTTTCAAGCTCTACGAAACTTTTTCTCTGGATTTATTTTTTCAGTCCGGTTGGACCCAGGGCCTGCTCGTAAATCAAAAATATCACCTGCTGATAGTTCTGTTACTCATGGAAGTTTTCATAGTGTATTTCTTATGTGGTTACAAGTTCTTTTACAAAAAGTTCAAAAATATACTGCGGACGATCAAGCCATTCCGAACCCTGCATTTTATCATGATGGTGCTCTTGGGTGCTATCTTTGTCGGAGAGTTCGCTCCTGAAGAATCTCTTTCCCTGACCTCTATCAACCACTTCCCCTTCGTCTTCACAGCCGCATTTTGTGGGGTCTTGGCATGGCAGTTTACCACCCTGCTTAACGATATTTATGACATGGACATAGATGTTCATGTTCATCCCACTCGTCCTCTGGTATCGGGTCATCTGAGCCGTCGACTATACTTGGATATATCCATATTTACGGCCCTGCTGTCCACCCTGTTTTCCCTACTCCTTGGAATTCCGATAATGCTGTTTAATATTACTGCATTATTGTTAGCCGTTTTATATTCTGTCCCTCCGTTCCGGCTGCGAGATAGGTTTTACGGGCATATATGTGTGGGATTAGGCAGCCTAATAGCTTTTTTGTTCGGTGTTTATTCTCCAACCCGTTGGAGGCACGGCATCTATACATCGTCCGAGATCACGGGTAGAAATATACCTTTTTTCCCGGAAGTGTTTTTCGTGTCTATTCTTATAGTCACCGTACTTTCCATTTCCCCGCTGATCAACGCCCTTTCGGATTATGAAGGCGATAAAAGTTCCGGTGTGAAGAACGTATACACCGTGCTGGGATTTGAGAGAGGAAAAAAAGTGGTTTCGGTTTTGATAATACTGCTATTCATCTCGCCCCTCGTACTGTTTTCTTCATTAATAGATATGGTGATCTTATTCGCAGCGGGCGTCATCTCTTCCATAATATTTTACAGATTCGAGGATCACCGACCGGTATTCGGGATGTATTTTTTGGTATTGATCTATCTGTTACTCCGGTTCATTTCCTATCTGTGAAGGTCAAGGAGGTATCTGTCTGTTGAATTTCGTGCTGGCTGTTATTACATCCGAGATAGTTTTTTGAACGCCCCTTCACAGCCTGATCGTTTTTTCCTCAGGTTCAGGTGCTTTATAGATGTTGTGAACTACACCGCCTCAAGTGACGTTGCTTCCTACGAGTACAATATCTATTCTTGTATGGCAATGCCTGTTTGTCGTGGATTATTTACGTTCTGCATCCAGTAGTCATAGCCTCGCTCATTTTCATGATAAGCTGTCACAAGCAGCACTTTTTTTGTCAACTTCCATCTCAATAAGTATAAGACATATAAGATATAAAAATCTATTTAAATATCTTGTAAAGACTCAACTCAAAAGCCGTCGCAGGGTACTCTAATCCGAAGTTGGTGAGTACCTTGGGATGCATCTCCCCGAATACGCCTATTTCTTCTCTTTTGACGTTCACTGAGGCACACCTACCCGGGATGAAGGACGGGTGCCTTTTTTCTTCTATGCTGAACTCCAGTCCCATGCTCCTGATAATACCGTCGATCATTGACTTCATGGCGGTGAAGCCGGTGTCGGGTCCCAATAAAACCGCCGCCGCATGTGTTTTCTGTCTGTATTCCTCAACAACATCACCTATTTCAAACAGCTTTTGAGGGAGGGGATTTTTTCGGTTATCCTTGAGATTTTTCATCAACGATGGCAGCAGCCATACTCGTAAACAAGAGCTTTCCTCGCTAACCGGATTCTCAATTTTTACAAATGTGTCCGGTCTGTTTCGCTCCATGAGATCGAATTCTCTGTTAGGGCTGCTCAGGGTAAAGTTCATCACTTCGTTGAAACCGTAACCTAACATCAGTTCGGAAAGTGTCTCTTCTCTCCTTTTAGATGGTAAAGGTTCGCCAAATGTTAGTTCTTGAGGCCTCTCTCCGGAAAAGCGGTGATAGTCGTAGGCCATGGCGATGTCTTCTATAACGTCCCAGGGGTGGATAATATCGTGTCGATATGCCGGATACAGTACCGTCAGAAAATCTTCGTGTACCTCTCCGGGCTCGTAACGCATCCTAGCAAGTAGCTCTTTTATTTCTGAGGCCTTTAGTTCGATCCCGAGCAGTTTTTTAACCTCTGGAATTGATATGTCTATCTTTAACGGGGATAGATCGGGGTAAAATATCTCCTTTTTACCGTAGAATACTTTTGTACCATGTATTTCCCCCCCTCTTTCTGCGAACATGGTGCAGAGTATGTTTAAACTCTGCTCCAAGGCCTTCAGGTCCGTTCCGGTCATATCTATGTATAAACTTTTTGAGTCTGTGGTAACCTCGGTCAGTCTGCCGTTTATCACGGGAGGAAAGGAGAGTACCCTTTCTTTGGAATCGACTATAAGGGGATATCTTTCCGCCCCCTTCAGCAGATGTGCATATTCTTGACCTTTTTCATGCCTTTTCAGTATCTCTTTTAAGGTCATCTCTTTACCGTGGTTCAAGGGTACGAAGGATGTTGTAGAGGGGTTTACACCCTTGTACACGAACGGAGGCGTCACCTTAGAAAGGTCGTGTACGCCTATAGCCACTTTTTCCCTTCCCCTGCCCAGTGTAAGGTGGAGTTTTTCCTGGGTGTTCATGAGGGATTTAAGGAATCTTTGGTCTATGTGGGTGTTTTCAATCACCGCAGTGACGATATAGGGCCTTACATCTTGTACGCTTAGTTCCACCTCGGTCGCTATTCCTGAATCCTTTACCTCGTATGTTGGAATACCTTTATCGATGTGGTTGAAACCCCGGAGGGCCCTAGCGATTCCTTCTACCGACAACATGTCGCATCTATCCGGGTAGACCTCCAAAGACAAATCGTCTTTTTCGTATTTTTCCACCTCCACCGCCATCTTCGGCAGCAGTTTCAGCATCTCTTTTGTCGGCGTCTCGGATAGTTGAGACAGCTCGTCCGCACTGACCGTTATTATGGGCATGCTTTGAAGTATCCATAGGATACATATATTTCTTTGGTTTAACACCCGGCGTTACATTATTATATGTTATCTACCCCTTCTTTTTTGATGATGCATAGTTCTGACGAGGATAACGAGGAAGATGTCGAGTTGATCTTAGAGGCCGTGCTTTTCTCCGCGGGACGTCCACTGTCCGTACCTGAGCTCGAGGGGATGACCGGTATAGACCGCAGGGAATTGAGGTCGGCGGTAAATAAATTGACACGTATGTACGGCAGCAGAAAATCGGCAATAGAGATCAAAAAGATAGGTACCAGTTACTCCATGCAGTTGTCACCTAGTTACGTTTCCTATGGAGTCCAGGTCCAGGAATCCGAGATGGAAGAGGAGCTGCTCAAAACGGCGGCACTTATAGCTTATTATCAGCCCATACGGCAGAGCGACCTTAAGAAGAAACAGGGTGAAAAGGTGTACCGACATGTGGACGAACTCAAAAAGAAGGGGCTGATACTAGTGGAGAGAGACGGAAGGACTTATTCCCTCCGTACAAGCTCCAAATTCCAGGAGTATTTCGGCCTTGAGGCCGGAGATAGGGAGGAATTGAAAAAGCTCATGGCGGAGAAGGCAGGGATAAAATAGTTTAGCTTATTCATTGAGCTTTTTGTGGGTACGGGACAAGACTCCCATGATACGATGATAATCCCATGGACTAGTCTTCGCCCTTCCCAGTAATCTTCTGAGGGTAACGGCGGTTTTTTCTTTTTTGTGATCGGGATACTTTATATCCTGCAGTATGAGTTCGAATAGCTCTATGACCCTCTCCTTTTCGTTTTCTGTGATTTCATCTTCTATGTCTTCGGTGGCAGCTACTTCCTCTACATATAATGTATATAGTACCACGGCTACGGCATGGGATAGGTTCATGATAGGATATTCCTCGGAGGTTGGGATGGTGACGAGCCGGTCGCACAGAGCTAGTTCATGGTTGTAAAGACCGGTGTCTTCTCTGCCGAACAATATGGCTATTTTTCCATCGAATTGTGACACGTCCTTAGCGAAAGCAAAAGGTTCCTCAGAACGTCTTAAAACTTCTTTTTCTTTTTTTGTATCTATCCCTGTAGTGCCTATCAGCATATTGAATGTCGGTAAAATCTCTTCTAAGTTGGCATATATTTTCGCGGATTCCAGCACGTCGTAGGCATGTTTTGCCCTGCACAACGCTTCGTCGTCCAGTTTCGGCGGGTTGATCATTATCAGATCGTGATATCCAAAATTTTTCATCGCCCGGGACACCGCTCCTATGTTGCCGGTGAATTTTGGTTCCATAAGTATTACCGAAATGTTTACCATATTTTTGTTTAAACCGGTCAAGTTATTAAAAAGTTAGCTGTTTGTAATGCATACCGTTGATACGTTGAAGTATGAAAAGATTAAATTAAGCTATGTTAGCTATTTTACCGATATCTCCAGGATTTAATGGAAATAAATACGTTTCTTCCCTTTCAACTAGGAAATGCAGTACGGTCTCTCCTTCTGCGGTTTCGATCTCTTGATAATTGAACCCGAAGGCCCTTACCATTGGAAAAGGGGTGAGGTATGTGTATGTTAATATGATCCGGTAGTCCTTCAGGGTGTAAACTGCGATACGTCCTGGTACTGAGGTTAACTCGTCAAGATCCACCCTTTCGCTTATCTCGTTGAATTTCCATCTAGGGTCTTCCTGCATCTGCTGAATTACTTCGTCGGTATCATAGGTCGGTCCTAGAGAAGATTGAACGGGGTCTATTATGGTTGGACTAAACAGAGATCCTCCTATCCTCTCTTCCCTGACCCGAGTTTCCGCTATCCCGGAAGCGCTAAATCCCCATAACGGTAGACAGATCAATATCAATACGGTAAAAAGAACTATACTTTTTTTTGCATCTGTTTCGGCTTTTTTAATCCCAACCTCTAATCGTTTTTTTTTCCAACCTTCTTTTACCACCTTTACAAACTTTATATCGTTCCAAAGTTTCCAGGACACGACGACGAGAATGATCGGGATAGCTATGTAATATAGGGTGACGGATAGGATAATATGCATATATACCGTATCAGCGATTACAGATATGGATTAATAATCTTTCCCCGGAAGATTAAGATAAACTGCAGCGGCGCATGTTATTTCGTCGAGGTAAAGAAGATAGTTAACACATTTTATTTGAAATTAGACAAGAACTCACAACAAACTATCTCAAGAAAGGGCCGATTTAGCAAAACATTTAAATACAATTCATAATCTTCGTGGTAGTTAGAGGTAGAATAACCATGAAATGGAAAAAGATGATGAGCCTGCTATTGGTTGCTGTTTTAATCGGCAGCCTCTTTGCAGCGTTTGGAAGCAGTCTAGCATCGGCAGAAGGTGAGTATGTCGATGAGATACGACTGGAAGTAAGAATGGAACAGAGTGTTGGTGTCGGGGATGCGGCCACAGGAGTGATAGACGCATTCCTCCAAGCAGTAGATGGACCGACCTACGATGGAATTGACGACGAATGGAAAGCTAATTTGATTCCATTGGAAAGCTTCGGTAGCTACACAGAGTTTTCGTACAATACCGCTTGGACCGAAGACTCCGGATTCGAAGTGGATACCACCGGCGATGGAGATCTACAAGTGAACCCCTTCGCAATGAGGGAGATACGTTTCGCAACTAACTTCATAGTCAGCAGACAGGAGTACGTTGAGGAACTCTACGATGGGTTTTCCATACCTATGTATCAGGCCATATCTCCAAGTAACCCATCTTATGATGCGGAACTTAGACAGATAGACGAAAAATATGGCTTGACCTATGCAGGTGACTTCGAAAGGGGATACAACATGATACAGGATGCAATGACTGATGCCATGAACAATCCAGACATTGCAGGCGAGATACGGACCCCTGAAGACTCTCCTACTAACTACTGGCAGTACAAAGCACCCGGTGGTGCTTGGGAAGATATCGAGGTACATATGCTGATCCGTGTGGAAGACACCCGTCAAGAAATAGGTCTAAACCTTGCAGATCTACTCGAAGATTGTCACATAAAGGCAGAACGGGATGTGCAGGATAGAGACGCCATAGATATATGGCTATTCACAGACCCTGCGGACATGGAATGGAGCTTGTACACCGGTGGTTGGATTTCATCGGCTACAGTAGCTTACCAGCACGCCACACCTGTTCAGTTCTACACTGATTATTACCCATATATGCCTGGAGGTATCTTTGGAGAAACAAATAGATACTACCACCTGAGAGACGAGCCCTATGCCCAGGAGTTGCTTGAGGATTGGGCAAATCCATTGATGGCTGGACAGATATCGGATGAGGAAACCTACTGGGAGTATGTAAGGCATATTTCAGATGTCGGCGTATACCAGGGTGCACGGGTATTCCTGGAGAACTCGGCGGATATAGTCCCGTTGAATGATGAGGCGGTAGTTGAAGTCGCCGCCGATGCGGTAACTGGATGGTCTCAGATATTTTCACCAAGGACTCTCAAGACCCAGGACGGCACCTTCACTGCAGCTCAATTCTCCGCCGCAGGTGTATTGTACATGGATAACTTCAACAATATTGATGGTTCATCCGATTACTACGGCATCCTGCAACAGAGAATATGTTTTGACCCCGGCACAACCTTAGATCCTAGCAAAGGCACTTCCATACCTGTTAGGGCGGACTTCGTGGACGATAACGGCGAGTATATGCTGGATATGGACTATCATTTCGATAACGACGGAAACTTGGTAAAGGAACTCCCGATACCGGATAACGATAACGTCTGGTTCTACGACGTGCAGGCCGAGGAATGGATCAACGGCGGTCATGAATATGTACCGATAATGGAAGGTGATCCACCTGTTCAGACCGGTGCTGATCTTACGGAAGTCGATACGGTGGCAACCGCTGTTACCTACGACTATCACCTTGGTAAGTGGCACTCGGGACACGATTTGACGACCCGGGACATACTAGCTTGGCACGCCTTTTCAATGCAGCTTTCATACGGTCCAGAATGGGGTGCCGTAGGAGACCAGTACTACCATGTAGGCTACGGTACTCAAAATAGACCTTATTACCAAAACGTGAAGGCGATCGAGGTCATCGACGCAGAAGAAGGCATATTGAAATTCTACGGTGATTACACCTTCCCTGCCGAATCAGAGATGGCTGGTTACTATGGTACATTCCCACAACACCCTTGGCAGATGTACGAGGCGGTCTCTCATCTAAGAGGTCAAACGGAGCTTGCATCTACCGATACGGTCTACGAATGGAGTAATATACCTGGTGCAGAATACGTTCACTGGATCAGCTCATCCCAGACCGTTGACTACAGCGATACCCTTGCCAACATAGCCGATGATGGATGGATACCACCTTATCTACAGAGTGGTCCGACGCCGATCACGGTTGGTGAGCTTGAGAACGAGATCGATGCGATACGTGGTTTCCAAGATCAATATGAACTATCGTTCATTTCTCAGGGACCTTTCATCTTTGTACGGTACGATACAGCTAACTTAGTTGTTGAAATGGAGAGACACCCGTACCCCGATTACCCGTTACCCGACGATTACTGGAGAGACAAGTTGTACGTAGCTGGAATGCGGCATGGAACCATGACTGCACCAACCGAGGTCGTAGCCGGTGAAGCACTCGAAGCAGATGTGCGAGTCAGGGTATTCGAACAATATCCTCTCAGGAGAACACGAAACCTGGATCCCGCAGTGGATGACTATGAGGCTGAAGTCACCATATACGACGAATTCGACACAGTAGTAGACACTTTCGAGCCGGATTATGTGAATACAGATGGATCTTATCTTGCGGTTACCTTGCCCGGCAGCTTCACGACTGATCTTGAGGAGGGGTTCTATACCATAGAATTCCAGTCCAAGTTAGTTGACGAGGTAGCTACATCGGTTTCCAGTGCATCTTTCTGGCTTGCTGAGGAGAGTGCAGGTGGCCTCATCAACCATGAACTAGAGATCGAACCTACCAGCGGATATGCACCGCTAGAAGTTGACATCACGGTAAGTGCCGAAAACACCGGTGGTGAAGAACTGAGTGAGACGATAACTCTTGACGGTGCCGATACGGGATACACACTTAACGTCTCGGCCGG
Source organism: Thermoplasmata archaeon (assembly GCA_046498385.1). Classification (GTDB taxonomy): domain Archaea; phylum Thermoplasmatota; class Thermoplasmata; order Halarchaeoplasmatales; family Halarchaeoplasmataceae; genus Halarchaeoplasma. The sequence goes on from JAWOAU010000059.1 coordinate 28,798, forward strand.
TGAAACCGCAGAGGAAACCTTCACACATACATTGGATGAGGTAGGCGAGTATACCTTTGAATTTGGTCCTGTATCTAGGGAAGTATCTGTAGTGGAAAAACCACCAGTCCCGGCAGAGCTGGAGGATTTCGAACTGTCGATCACCCCGACGACCGGAGATGCACCATTGGATGTAGAGATATCCTTAAGTGTAACAAACACCGGTGAAGAGGATACGGAAGCTGTTCTGTACAGAGGTACTGAAGCCTATGAGACCTTTGATGTCTCACCTGGTGACTTCGAAACTACAATAAACAAAACCTTGGACGCAGGCGTTCACGTGTTCTACTGGGGCGAAGAATCTGTTCTCGTCAATGCAAGAGAAGATGTCGTTCCCGGTGAGCCTGAACTGGTGAACTTGGACTTAGGTGTGGAGCCGACCTCCGGAGAGGAACCGTTGGAAGTCACGATCTCCGTAAGTGCGGAGAACACAGGCGACGCCGATGGCGAAGTAGATGTCATCATCGACGGTTCTATCGAGTACACGTTAACGGTACCTGCCGGTGAAACCGCAGACCACGAGTTCACTTACGAGTTCGAGAACCACGGAAACTACGACGTAGAGTTCGGTGATCTAACCGAGACTGTAGAAGTTGAGGAAGAAACCCCTGGATTTATGTTCCTCTTGCTGGCAGTGAGCGCCGTATTCGCGGTAGTGATCTACCACGTCAAGAAGCGGTAAACCTAGGAGGGTCTCTCAAAAGCAAAAACCCCTTCCCTTACTTTTTTATATCATATATACACCTTAGTGGACAGTGGAAACTGTCAAAAGTTTAGTGATTTCACAAATTTTTACAATTCATGAAAATTCATCTAGTATATTATACACTATTACTGATTATTAGGAGGCAATCAAATATCACTAAGAGCCTGACAGGCTCTCCTGACCACAAATTTTATATTATAACTCACCTTTCCTGAGATAGATAACATGCCAGCCACATTCAAATATTTCTTATTAAGATCTGCAAACGCCTTAATCGTGTTGATTGTAGTGGTGTTCATAATCTCTTTGCTTTTTAATGCCCTTTCGTCGGAGATGGTAGAACAATTGATAGCTGAACGGATGCAGGCATATTCGATGCGGCTCTCTGACGAGCTCACAGAAGAGCAAAGAAGACAGGCAATGGATAATCACGAAGAATATCTAAGAGATTTTTACGGCACCGAGGACCCGTTTTATGTTAGGGTGACTAGAACTACTAAAGATACTTTAAGTTTTAATTTAGGTACAAGCCACACAGATTATTATTACGGGGCGGAAGATGGCCGAGTGACCACTATAATCATGCATTATCTGCCAAGGACTATCTTATTGTTTTCCTCCGCGGCGATAACTTATATTATTCTCGGGATTGCGATCGGACTCAAAACCGCACAAGTTGCGGGATCTAAAATAGATAAGTTTGTATCTATATTTGGTATAGTCACCAGCAGTATGCCTATGTGGTGGGTAGGTATGTTAGTAATATTGATATTCGCCTATGAGCTTGGCTGGTTCCCTGCCTCTTCTTTACCCTTCCCGGACAGTACCGGTTTGGCGTACTATAAAGGTGTGATGCATAGGATGGCCATGCCTTTAGGCACGATCGTCTTCGTTGCATTCGGTGCACGTGCATGGACTACTAGAAACATGGTAACCTCTGTTTTACAGGATGATTATATCATGGCTGCTAGAGCAAAAGGGGTTCCGGAAAATCGTGTCATCTACGGTCACACATTGAAGACCGCGTCCCCTCCGATCATAACCAGTGCCATTCTGGCTTTCTTATTATCTATCGGTGGAGCAATGATCACTGAAGTAATTTTTAACTGGCCTGGTATGGGATTCCTTTTGAGAGCGGCCATATTCCAGAATTCGGACTTGCCGGTTATTATGGGTATTGTCTTTATAACAACTGTGCTGTGGGTAGTTGGATATTTAATTGCGGACTTACTGTATGGATATCTGGATCCCAGAGTTGAAGTTGGAGCTGAGAAAAGAGTGTAAGGTGATTTCAAATGAGACTTGAGGATATCAAGGAAAGAACATTTAGCATCGCAAAAGAATTTAGAGGACAAAAGATGGGGGTGCTGGGAGTTAGCATAATCCTGTTCATGTTGATCCTTGCAATATTTGCTCCTATTTTAGCCCCGGGTGTTGGTGGGGAATGGAATAGTATAACTCGCTGGGAAGACAATCCGAGAGCCGCTCAGCCGGCCTGGGTTGATTATATACTTCCCGGTTCAAGAGCATCTCACGAGATAATGGAGGACCCGGATGAATTCGATGAAGACCGGATGGAGTTGACGTATAATTACCAAAATGATTATGACTACCCTCCATCTGATGTAAGTGTTAGTGTGGCAGGGCAAAGCAACCGCCCGACAGTATATGTTTGGTTGACATTTGCTCGCCCTGACGGTAGGGAAATAGCTTTTGCTAGCGGGGAACGTGTATCTGTTTTTCAGGAGTTACAATTTGTAGAACGCGGTGATGAAGTATTTGATTTCGGACTTGACGAGTTTGCCGTGGAGAGTTATATGAGGGTTGGTACCGTTTCAGACTCTCTAAGAGAGGCATTTTTGAGGTATGGGATAGAGTTGGATCAAGATGCCGTTGTGGAAAAAACTGATAACGGCTGGGAGGTCAAAAACGGCATATATTCTTATACTGTTTTAGATACTGGAGAAGAAGGCCTGTATCTCGATGTGTCTCCCGAGATGGCAGATACTTTTCAGCTAGATCCTGAGCTAGAACAAGATTTGAACCCCGATTATATACATGATAATATCAGTGCTGCCTTTGAGGAAGTAAATTCAGATTTATCAGATTATGCGACCATCAGTTCTACTGCTGATGGTTGGTTGATAGAAGATGGTATATTTTCCTTTAATATCGACGATAATCTGGTAGTTAGTATTGGAGTGAGTATCGGTGAACTCTTTGAGTTCGATATGGCTGATGTTTTGTATCGGTTGTATTTCGACGAAGTAGGTGATGACCTTAGAGTAGCCTTCTCACACAACGACTTTTCCCTTTCCACTCATGCGACTATATCTGATTTAGATACGGGGTGGTTTGTTGAAGATGGTATATACGAATTTACTATAACCGAGGATGACGAAATAGAGTATGGTATGAAGGTGGATGTGGAATTAAAAGAAGGAGAATTATTCACATTAGATCCAGACATTGAAGAGTACCTTGAAGAAGGTCCAGTTGATAACAATGTAATTCAAGCTTTTGATGATAATGGGATCATTCTAGGTCGGAATGCTATAGTTAATGAAACCACCGGCGGCTGGGTGATCCAGGACGGCACGTATTTATTTGAGATAGATGGTGATCTAACGGTTCAAGCAAGAATGCATTCCTTTGAATTGGATGTTGAGTTAACTGAGATGGTGGAGTCTGTCGACACTACACTGCACGACAACGTGACAGAAGCCTTTGATGATAATGGGATCTCGCTATCTAGTGACGCTAAAGATAAAGGACTAACAGAACTTGATGAGGGTTGGGAATTACAGGATGGAAAATATACCTTCACCATAGATACTGATTTGAATGTTGAAATCGATATAAAGGACTCCTTTGTATTTATATTAGATGAAGAAAAGGGCCTTGAGGCGGCCTTTTCTGAAAATCAATATACTCTGTCTCGGCGGGCGGCGATAACCGAATCGGACGATGCAGCATGGATGATCGAAGACAGGGTATTCAATTATACAGTAGCTCATTTAGAGAACGATTTATACTCCGTTCAATTGAGTATGAGAGACATGTTCCAGTTTGATTTAGACTACAAAATTTTCCTTGAGGAAGGTACCGTTAGACCTTCTTTGATCGATTTGTTTGATGAGAACGGGATCACTCTTTCAGATACCGCGGAGATAGTAGGTCAAGATGAAGATGGGTTGATTTGGCATATCAAGGAAGGTGAAGAGAGGTACTATGTCGAGGACCTCGGGAACCTGGTTGCTCAGGTGTATTATCTTAACCCCGAAGAGTATGTTTTTATAGGTGACATAGGTGATAGAAGTACGGCCACCGATGGCCTGATAGATATCTTTACAGAACAGGGATTGGTTATCGATAGCGATACAATGCTTCGACAGTGGGATACTCATGCTACAGAATGGTGGATAGAACATCCTACCGGATTCATGGCAAAGATAGAAAACGATGGTATGAATATATATGCACTAACCGAATTCGTATATTCTTTTACTATACGTTCTAAGGCGGGAAGAGAATCCGTTTATAACTTTGGTTTGGACTATCATGATGAAAACGAAGACATACCTATGCAGGGACAGATTAACTCTCAGGATATCCCCTTCGCTAACGCTGAAGATGGCAATATTTTGTTGAACCCCCAGTCTCTGAAAGGCGAATATACCCTAACGGTTAGAACCGCTTATGCATCATCTTTTGACGATGAAACAACCAGAGTGATATTTAGAGGTCGGAAGTATGGTTTAATGGGCACGGACACGTCTAGACGTGACATTGCTTTAGGTTGGGTGTGGGGTGCCAGGTGGGCTTTAATGATCGGGGCCATCATCTCCATAACCACGGTCACCCTTGGTCTATTATATGGTATGACCAGTGCATATTATGGTGGATGGGTGGATGAGTTCATGCAAAGGCTAAACGAGGTTTTGATAGGTATTCCTATGTTCCCTATCCTCATAATCACCATGTTCATCATGGGTAGATCCATATGGATATTCGTTGGCCTTTACACTCTATTAGGTTGGCGTGGATTAGCGAAAATTATTCGGTCGCGAGGTATTCAAATACGTCAGGATACATACATAGAAGCGGCACAATCATTAGGCTCCAGCGGTGGTCGTATTATCACCAAACACATGATACCCCAGCTGTTACCATACGGCATCGCGGAAGGGGCGTTGTTGATTCCCCTGGTCATCATCGCTGAGGCGGGCCTTAGTGTTCTGGGCTTAGGTGATCCAAACGTGGTCACATGGGGCCGTATGCTTTCACAGGCCCATAGTGGAGCGGCAACCACTCAGGGACTGTGGTGGTGGGTACTCTTACCAGGACTGGGCATAACTCTTGTGGGTTTCGGATTTATAGCTACGGGGATGGCTTTAGAACGTGTTATTAATCCTAAGATGAGACAGAGGTAATCTGATGACAGAAAAAACGATACTCAATGTAAAAGACCTGAGCACACATTACTTTACCAGTAAAGGTGTTGTAAAGGCCCTTGATGACGCTAGTTTTAAGCTTAAAGGCGGCCAATCTATAGGTATAGCCGGCGAAAGTGGGTGCGGTAAAAGTACAATGGCCTACTCTCTTTTGAAAATGGTTCAGCCCCCTGGAAGAATAGTTAAAGGCAGTATAGACTTAAAGGGACTTGAGATAACAAATCTCTCTGAAAGGGATGCACGGAGAAAATTACGGTGGCAGAAGATATCAATGGTTTTCCAGGGTGCCATGGATATAATGACCCCTGTTTACAGTGTTGGATATCAGATGAAGGAACCTTTAAGATACCACAAAGATATCAGTGGCACTGCCGCCGATGAGATATGTATGAGGTATCTTGACATGGTCGATCTAGATACTGAACTGTTCTATCGTTATCCTCATGAGTTAAGCGGTGGTCAAAAGCAAAGAATAATCATCGCTACCGCTCTTTTACTGGAACCCGATGTGGTGATATTGGATGAACCCACTACCGCTTTAGACGTGGTGGTAGAAGCAAGGATAATGAACGACCTTAAACGTCTGAAAAAGGAATTAAATAACGGGATGATCTTCATAACTCACGATTTGAGTATATTGGCTGAGATATCGGATAATTTAGCCATAATGTATGCAGGATGGATAGTTGAACTAGGGAAAGCTACCCAGATATATAAGAATCCAAAACACCCATACACACAGAAGCTAATAGCTGCAATTCCCAGGTTACATAAAGATATTGATAGGTTAGAATACATACCTGGAGCTCCACCGGAATTGACCAATCCACCCAAGGGTTGTCGATTCCACCCCCGCTGTGAGCAAGCCTTTGAAAAATGTACTAGGGTTGAACCCAAAGCATACGATGTGGATGGTGTAAGAGTTAAATGTCACCTGTACGAGGAGGGTCAATAATGCCTAAGACTATAGTAAAAGCTAGGAATCTTCGGAAGGAATTCGAGATAGGTCAAACTTTCATGCAGAAGGTGCGCAAAAAGCCGAAACTAAAGGTTAAAGCTGTGGATGGAATCGATTTTGAGATATATGATAAAAAGGCCATGGCATTTGTCGGTGAATCAGGGTGTGGAAAAACCACCGTAGGCAAGCTTGTGATGAAGCTATTAGATGCTACGTCTGGAAATCTTTACGTAAAGGGACAGGATATCACTAAAATCGATGACGCTCGTAAACTCAAGGCCTACAGACGCATGGCACAAATGATATATCAAGATCCCTTTTCATCCCTTGATCCTCGATACAAGGTATTCGATATACTTGAAGAACCGCTTTTGATACATGATATCGGTTCCAGCATAGCTGAAAGGAGAGCTATGATAGAGAAGGTTCTTGAGGACGTACGATTGACCCCTCCAGAAGAGTTCTTAGACCGTTATCCCCATATGTTGTCCGGAGGTCAAAGGCAGAGAATCGCTATTGCGAGATGTTTGATACTTAATCCGGACTTTATTGTTGCGGATGAACCGGTATCCATGCTTGACGTTTCGGTACGGGCTGAGCTGTTGAACTTAATGAAGGACCTTATCGAGGTACAGGATTTAACATATTTGTATATAACACACGATATCTCTACCACTCGATTCTTCACGGACTACATCGGTGTGATGTATCTTGGAGATTTGGTGGAGCAGGGCCCGGTAGGAGAGGTTTTGGATAAACCCATGCATCCTTATACTCAGGCATTGTTAGCAGCTGTGCCGGAACCGGAACCAGATCGGTTGGATAGGATCAAGGAGATCCCGATTAAAGGTGAAATCCCCTCAGGTACTAACGTACCTAGCGGATGCAGATTCCACCCCAGGTGTCCTCACTGTAAGGACATTTGTAAAGAACAGACTCCACCATCGAAGGAGCCCGATAAGAAGGGGCACATAGTCAAATGTCACTTTGCAGGTGAAATTGAATTCAAGCTGAAGGTAGCAAAACTCAGTAAAGACGGCAAGGTCGAAAAGGTAGAGGAGATCACGAGGGACATCGTTGTAGATTCATCGTAAGACCTCCTCATCCAAAGGTCTTTTATAGGTTGTAATACACCTGTATTATTGATTAGATTCATGAACGACGATAAGAAAGCAAAGCCCAACACGTGGAAATATCTTATACATACTCCCAAGTTTTGGTATGGTTTTTTAGCGATGTTACTTGCGGTTTTACTTTCTTTTGCATCTATTTATCCTACCATTGAAACCCGGACGGTAGCTCAAGAATGGGAAAGGACCGACGGTGATGATATGGCCGATAACTCCTTCAAGCTTTTTAGACCTTCTGAAATCGTAGGAAATAATTTATATCTATTTTATGAGGGCGATGACTCTATCAATATTACGATATACGATAGTAATTGGGAACATTTGGATGATGAAGAGCTAACTTCTACGAACAACGAATACGAGGAAGAAATAGGCCGTGATGCCAGTTGGCTGATATTCGAAAATTTTGATCAAGGAAAACTCCAGATGGAGCATATGGTTGAATATCGGGCCCAGAAATATTCCTTTTTAGCCGTCATTGCATTGTTAATGACTTTAGTTGGGATGTATTTAATTTCCAAAGGGTATCAGACCGCATTAGATCGGATGGTGGAGGATTTACGGTATACAGATGTCGATGATGGATACACGCCTCCACATGGAGATAAGTGATTAGAATATGAAAGCAAAAGATAGATTGGATGGAATGACTGTATTCTTTAGTCACCCTCCATTCACCTTTCGTACGTCTACTGAACGCTACTGTATATCTATCCTTGATAAGCTCAATGTAAAGAAAGTAATAAACCCGATAGATTACGGCCTTAAGGACGATATGAGGGCGTTGGTCAGGAAATCGGATGCGGTCATAGGGATGAGTGTTAATAGTAAACTAACCTTCTTGGTATGGAATGAGATGAAGTATGCGGAGAAGCATGGGAAAGAGATATTCACTATGATGGTAGAAAGCAAGGATGATATAGGACCTTTAATTGAAGGTATACCTGATAATGTCAAAAAACTATCCCTAGACGAATCCAAGATATTTACGTCCGAGATCCTTTCAGAACACCGAGAAACATTTTTCAGTTTAATCATAGGTAACTGGGGTAGAAGATTTTAGGTAGGGACACAGAATGGCTTCAAAAAAAATCACCTTTGGAGGCTGTCCGAGAAATACAAAAATAGGAGAAAAGACTCTATCGATTGATTGATATCTCTCAATACCCCTGTCTAAGGAATATAAAAACCTATCTATAGGGTGGAAAAATAATACTCGGACAGGCCCTTTGCTAAAAAATAATCTAGTCAAGGTGTAATTGTAGTTATGAAAAATAAAAAAAGAAAGGGGGTTTTAGAGAGGTTTAAAATTCCTCTTCTTCCTCGAAGAGTTCTTCCTCTTCTTCCTCGAAGAGTTCTTCTTCCTCTTCTTCTTCGAACAGGTCCTCCTCTTCTTCCTCGAAGAGTTCTTCTTCCTTTTCTTCCTCGAAGAGTTCTTCTTCCTCTTCTTCTTCGAACAGGTCCTCTTCTTCCTCGAAGAGTTCTTCTTCCTCTGGACCGGCTGCCGGTTTCTTCTTCATCATCACAACTACAATTATGATGATTATGATGATGATCAGCACCACAGCTCCGATACCGCCGAACGGTAGGACACCGCCTTCTTCTTCACCAATATCTTCGTATTGTAATGCACCTGACAGTGTTCCTGTGAATGTACCTGTCTCGTCTCCGTCCAAGTCGTCGTGGGATACTGCGTACGTGAATGTCATCTCGTCAGGGTTTCCTTCAAGTTCTACCGTGAAGGTTGCTTTACCGCTTGAATCGGTTGTACTCGTCTCCTCTTCGCCATTCCAGGAAAGGGTCACCGTTGCGTCGTTTACCGCTTCACGGTTTACATCTCTGATGGGGCCGACAGTTATGGTATATTCCTTAACAGGTGGTTCCGGTTCTTCTCCGATATCCAATTGGAAGGCATCCGATCGGGATCCTGTGAATTGTCCCTCGTAGTCTTCTTCAAGGTCTTGGTGCGATACAGTGAAGGTGAAGCTCGCTTCTGCAGGATCGAACTCTACTTCGAAGTCTGCTATACCGTCTGAATCAGTATAGCTTGTACCTATCTCATCTCCATCAAGAGATAAACTTACCATAGCACCTTCTACCGGATCGTAGCTGATATCAACGGCTGGTCCTACCTGGACAGTCTGTGGTTCGCCGACAAGTAATTTTATTGCCCCGCTTTCAGGTCCCTCGAAGAATACCTCCTGCGGTTCCACAAGCTCGTCGTGATCAATGGTTAGTCCAAACTGGGTATCTCCCTGAACCTGGAAATTAGCATAGAAACTAGCCATGCCGTTCGTGTCCGTAGTGAGGGTCGCTATGTTTGCACCAGTTGATATTCGTTCAACCTGTATTGGAACTCCTTCGAGAGGTCTCTCTCCGATATCGTGTACCGGACCTATAGTTATCTCTGGCTTTTCCAGTAGCGTTAGTGATATATCGTCTTCACCATCTGTACTGATCGCCCTACCGATATAGTCTTGGTGACTGATCGTCACGGCGACTTGGCTATATGGGAAAGCAATCTTAGGCACGTTGACTGTACCCATGCTGTCTGTGTAATAAATCCATGTCCTGACATCTGGGTCTCCAATCTGTATCTTGACACCTTCGATAGGATTCTGCCCTTCATCAACGGTTTCTATATTGTATGAGGAATACACATAGATATCCCGATTCATCGTTAGGCGTATCGCATCACTAGTCCAATCATCTTCATCGGTGATACTAATACTGAACTCTACACCTGTGGGTTGGAAGCTGATCACACTGAATTCCGCAAGACCATCTTCGTCGGTCATAGCAACACCTGTGAAGTTCATGTCCTCATATTCGGCTCTAACACGGTAGTTTTCCAGTGGATTTCCCTGTGTATCTAAAACCGGGCCTATCGTGAAGACAATATCCTCGTAGTATATCGCTTCAGAAATTATACCCGTGAATTCCGCAGTCTTTGTATAGAAATCCTCATGGGTTATTGTAACACTGAAATCAGTCTCATAGGGGCTAAAGTCAACGTTGAAGTGGAAATATCCATCGTCGTCCGTAGTACCTACTGTTGAGTCTGTTTCTCCGCCGTATTTCCAGGAGATTTCTAAATCCGCTCCTTCGATCGGTATCTCCGTATCGGCATCGGCCATGTAGAGAACCGGGCCGACTTCAACGGTCCATTCCGTACGATGTTCCATATATATCGTGTACTCCTCACCGACAAATTCACCAGTTTGCAGGTAGTAGTCTCGATGAGTTGCGGAGTAAGTAAATTCTGCTTCAGGCAGGTTTATGGGTGCCGTATGTATGTAATATATCTCACCGTCTTCTCCGGTTTCATTGCTATAACTCCATGGTATATCGAGTGTATTCAGTGTTATCTCGGCCCCCTCTATCGGGCTATCATCTGCTTGGTCGAGCACCGTTACGGTGAGTGGTGAAAGGGTAAACGGTACAGGGTCACCATAGAATGTATCCTCTGTACCTTCAAATTCGAAGTCGAGGACTGCTCGGTATTCGTAAATTTGATAGTAATCTAGACCGGTCAGCGTGTAGTTTGCTTCACCAGAGTCGTAATACGTTTCTTGACCTACTGGCCCATCCCATACTCCTGCGCCCAATTCTCGGTATTCAAAGGATACCTCGACTTCGTCCATTATACTTATTTTGTGTTCGGCGTTCAACTGTACGGAGTCTGGAGTGGGGTCAGATACGGTTGTTGTGGTGATCGATGGGACATACTGGAGTATGCATGCCTCCATCATAAAGGTGAAGTCAAAACCAAAGTCTTGAAGAGTACTCCAATTTTTATCGTCGAAACTGAGGTAACCACCATGTTCTACATAACCATTAACCATGGGTGCGCAATACTGTGATGGCTCTTGTTGTTCAATTTCAACTACCATCGCATATACTGTATTTTCATCTATCTCGATAGCTTCTTCGAATTCTAACTCAACCCATCCTTGGGCTTCCTCGGCGGGTTCAAAGGATATATTGCCTATCTCCGTGCCGCTAACACCGCCTTCTCGGATGCGTGCAGTCATGGGAACCGCAACACGATCATAAACAGCGACCTTCTGTATCTGTCCAGGGAAATCGAAGGGATCAAGAGTCATTGCAAACCACCAAATTGCAGGTTCCTCTAGTCCTAAAGCGTCGTCATCATCGGGTCGATGGGGTGCATCGTATCGGTAGTACCAATCTCCCGGAGGTAATTCATCTTCTAAGAGATCCAACTCCGCACTCTCGCTCGTTGAGACAGTCTGACTTATTGTTTCAATATCTGAACCCTGTGCTGAGGTAGGTCCAGGTATCGTCATTAGGGCCGCAAAACCTGCGAATACCAGGATAAATGCCACCACTAATGCCTTCAATCTTGCACTTTTCTTTTCGTTCATATATATCTAAGCCTCCTAATTTGTCTACCTATGAGAAAACTTCTGTGTATTTATATTTTTTGCTATTTTGGCTGATATTTTTGGTGTCAAATCAAATATAGGAGGTATATCTGGGAAAAAAGCCGGCGGCTTATAGGATACCTCCACCTGAGCAATTCACATCGATAATCATCTGTGGATTGGGCGTAGAAAGACACATGCTGTTCCTTGCAGTTAATCTACCACTGGCTTGATTAGATAAGACTGGATCGGCAGGCCCGTTTGGATTCAAGGGATAAATTTATTCACTCCGTAGCTCTAAAGGTTTTCCTCGGAGATATAAACATGGATGAAAAGGTGAAGATCAGCAAAGAGGATTTCGACCTCGAAGACATAAAGAAACGCGCCGTCACACCGTCGGACGGCGTGATAGTGTCCTTCGTTGGAGTAGTCCGCGATCATAACAAAGGTCTTCGGGTGATTAAGTTAGAGATACAGAGATACGAAGGGATGACTCTTCAGCAGATGCAGCGAGTCCGTGATGAAGCTGTAAACAACTTCCAGGTGACCGATATTATCATACATCACCGGGTCGGTGAATTCGATGTAGGTGATAATATACTTGGAATCGCCGTGAGTGCGGCCGACTATCAGGATGCCTTCGATGCGTGTAGGTACTGCGTAGACCGTATAAAAGAGATAGTACCTTTATGGCGAAAAGAAGCCACTGAATTATGATAGTTCGACCGATATAGACACTCCTTCATGGCCAAAATCGTCAGACAGACATCTGACAATCCACCCCGAAAAAGGTCTAATTTTACTGGGATTTAGCGAAAGGTATATATATTAATAGGTTACTATACCCCCTGGGTTTGGTGATATCCAACCCGATACCTCAAAGGAGGAATGTGTATGACCATGAAAAAAATAAGCGTGGATAAAGCGCAAACGATTGCAGAAGAAAAGGGACTGAAACCCGGATTGGTGAAAGGAACTGACGGTATACAGTTCACCAAAGGTGGAAACGACAGACTGGATACCATAGGTTGGGATGAGTTTAAGAACAAACTTAAGGAGAGAAATCTAGCGGTATACGAATCCAGCGGCTGGATGAAGATAATGAAGGAGTGATCTATCTTTATCCACTCAACCCTAAATAAAACCCCTTTCCTCTTTTTTCTATATTGATATTTGTAAATAAGTCATGCCCCAGTTATTATAGTAAGATGCGGGTGCCGGGATTTGAACCCGAGTTTCAAGCTTGGCAAGCTTAAGTGATACCAGGCTACACCACACCCGCATGTATGAGAAAGGTTATGATCACCTGGACCATCATCGCTGGATGTATTTTGGAGAAGTAGAAGATGATATCATTTATAAATATTGTCCTATCGCCGGTCGAGGAGTTTGCGGCATCGTTCGAGTAACTTTTCTTCGTTTATATCCTGAAAAATCTTTTTTGCTTCCTCAAGACTAGCAGTTCCCAAACTGTCATCATGTTTAGAGCCGTATTTCATAAGTTGTATCCCTAAAAGCTTTCTTATACTCTTAATTTCAACAGGTACAGATGTTTTCGTCGAGAGTTCCAAGGCCGAGCGGTAGTACTTGATTTTTTCCAGCTCCCCTTCAGCCGATTCGCTAGCTTTGATATAGTTCTCAAAAGCACGGTCATACAACCTCGCCCTCTCGTAATGCACCGCCAGCTGTGGACGGTAAGACTCTAAAGAATCAGCGTATAAACGTTCAATAGCTTCGGCGGCCTTTTTGTGATATGATACTTTATTATATTTAAATTGAGAGCGGTAGAGTATGTCTCGGAAGACCGAGTGTTTAAAGGAGTACCCCTCACCACCCTTTTCTTCTACCAAGATACCTCTGTCCAAAGCGATATCGAGCATATCAAGTATTTTCATATTGTCCATCTCTGTAACTTCAGACAATAAGGTATAATCAAAAACGTCTCCCAGTACACTTGCCCGCTGGAGCAGGTCCTTTGTGTTTTTATCTAACTTCACCATTTTCCTTTCCACCACGTATCTGACCGTGGACGGCCATTCCAGTGTATCGTCTGATACAGGGTAAAAGTCGTTCTCCGGGTTGATGGAGTTCTTGGATAACATCGATTTAACGGTTTCCGTAATAAATAACGGGTTACCTTCGGTTTTAGAATGGATGAACTCACAAAAATTGGAAGTGGGCTTCCTGCCTAATATGTTTTTGAGTATCTCTCTAGTTTCGTCGATCTCAAGGGGTCCGAGTCTCATATGATCGCACAGATCTTTTTGCCGCAGATGATAAAGAGTTTCTTTCAGTGAATGGTAATCAGCGGTTTTTTCCGGCAAGCAAGTGGCGACCAGCATTATGGGCTGCTCTTCGATATTCTCGGCGATGTATCTGAAAGCTAAAACGGAGGATTTGTCCGCCAAATGCAGTTCCTCGATGATCATAAGCATTGGCTTTTTCGAAGCCATTTTGCAAAGTTCTTCCAGGGCCTGTCTCAGTGCATTGGGATCCTTTTCATGAAAATGGATGATATCGTTTTGCTCAAATTTTTTGGATAATATAGATATCCCCAGCGGTAGGGAATAATTTTTGTTTAGAGATGGTCTTAGATCTTTAAAAGCATCATTTAACGGATGATAGGGCTCACCGTCCCGGGATACCCCGGAACCTTTGATACAGGTAATCTCTCTATCGCTCGCCACCTTGCAAAGCCATTCTATCAACGCGCTTTTTCCTACCCCCCTCTCGCCAGATATTATTACCGTTCTTCCTCTGCCTTTTTTAACTTCATCAACAACTGTTTTTAATTTATCTCGTTCTCGCTCCCGGCCCACCAATATATCCTCTTTCATTTTGATTCAAACCTCTCCATTCCCAAAGTATACTATTATGCTGTTCAACTCCCCCCCGTCTTTTTTCACCTCTATGGTCTTTATTCCGCATTCCGCTAGAGATCCATCTTTTTTTTCCAAGGAAACGTCTGTGGAAAACTGCTCTACCTCTCCCTTTATTATACGTTCTAACCCTTGGGACAGGGGTTCTTCCTCATCAACCAGATCTATCAATTTCATGGATAACAATTCGTTTTCCGAATAACCGGTGATTTCCAAAGCCATTTGATTTCCTTCTATTATTTGTCCCTCTGCGTTCAAAAGCAGCATCCCTAAGGGCACCCCTTCGAAGGCTACCAGAAACATCTCCTGTATCTCTTCCAAGGTGACTAGATTTCTTTTCTGTTGAGTTATATCTATCATGGATACCAATACTAGATTGGAATCGGTCATCGGTGAGGCAGTTAGAAACACCTCTCTAACATCGTGATATCTGTTCTGCAGTTTAAGAAAAATGTCGGTACGTTCTTCCTCCTCGTCAAAAAGTTGAAGAAGTGAGTTCTTTACCTTTTTTAACTCCTCTTCTAACACGAATTCCGTAAAATTATTTCCGTTTAATTCTTTAGACGAGTAGCCTAATAGTTTTTCTCCTTCATTATTTATCATAGATATCCCCATATTGCGGTCCAGGATCACCATGGCGGTTCCGGTGCTCTCGAATATGTTTCTGTACCTTTTTTCACTCTCGATAATCTTTTTTTCGTACCGAATCCTTTTCAATGTACCGGAGGTATGGGATATGAGGATCTCGGCCATCTTGAGGTCGTTTTCATCGAACTTATCTTTTTCAAAGGATATTGCCTGGAATACACCTATATCGCCGATGGGTATACTCATGGCGGAATTATATGTGGTTTTATAGGGTTCAGCGCATTCCGAACTTTTTATATCCGAGGTGATAAAGGATTTTTTTTCTGCATATGTTTTACCCAGAATACCTGTATCTTTAGGGATATCCGAGGACTTATATACCTCTCCGCTCGCCGCTTTTATGGAAAAACTATCTCCTTCTACCAGGGTTATAGTACACACGTTCAAATCCAATATGTCTGAAGCCGAGTCGATTGTCAACTGATAAACCTCGTCTTCACTCCCGCATTTTATCATCTTCGAGGCCACGTCATGAAGCTTTTCTATCTTTTCTTTTTGAGTTTCTAGGTCTCTGCGGGCATTCTTTATAGCGGTTATATCTTCTATACTACCTTCTATATACCGCACCTCTCCGTTTTCGTCCAGTGTAACGTAGGCGTTTTCCTTGACCCATATATGCTCACCATCCTTTCTTTCCAACTCTACTTCATGTCCTTTGATAACATCTTTATCCTTGAGCTTGGATATAAAATCCCGTCTTAACTTTTCATCAGGGTGGAAATCCGTTGCACGGTATGAATGTATTTCGTCTTTTGATTGAAATCCCAGCAGTTCTATCAATGCACTGTTCGCAGCAAATATCCTACCTTCCGCGTCCACGGAGTACAGTCCAACGGGTACTCTCTCGAATAATCGGTTATACAGTTCTTCCAGTTTTCTCTTTTCCCTGCGGATTTTTGCATTTTCAAGGACGGACTGAACACATGCAGATAGTCTGATGAAGTGTTTTGGTGACTTGACCACGTAATCATCAAGCCCGGATTTCATGGCCCGAACGGCCACCTCTTCGTTTCCTGTTCCCGTGAACATGATCACAGGACAATCCGGTCTGTGCTTTTTTACTTCTTTTAAAACCTTGATACCGTTGGTCCATCGTATTCGATAATCTGTTATCACGAGATCAAAATCATCTTGATCCAGCGCAGTCTTCAGTTCCTTTGAATCCACTACCTCTATTACTTCTATCTCCTTAAAACTTTTCTTTAATTCTCGGATAGCTAGGGACCTATCATCGGGATTATCGTCCACTATCATTATATTGATAGTTTCGTTCATAGATAATACCTTCCATCGATTTTTACCGACGTGTAAGTTATCGTATCTCTTGAAGTAAAATGCTTACATTCCCCTACCGACTGTTTTACCTTGTTCCCTTCATTTTTTTTGCCTATGTCCATGTGAACACCTAACCTCTCTGCTTTTTGAATCTTTGTGGGATGGGGGTCTTATGGTGGTAAATTACCCTTGTCCTCAAGCATATTATGTTTGATGTACTATTTGAACATTTTGCAGTGTAAATATGGAAAATGTTCATTTATTATAACTCTATATCGCTATAGAATGTCTGGTGCAGAATCATTTGTGGAAACAACATCTAAGGCGGCTATACCGGTAGCTATGATTGCGGTATCCTTCGCGGCGGTGCTCATACGACTATCGCATTCTCATCCCTTTACCATAGCTTTTTATCGCATGTTCTTCGCCACCCTTATATTACTACCGCCGCTCTACTTCAGAAGAGAAGAGATCAAGAGGATAACTAGATCGGAATGGAATATCCTCGTATTAACAGGGATATTCTTAGCCATCCATTTCGCCGCCTGGATATCCTCTCTTCGATACACCTCGGTTGTTTCTTCCGTGGTTTTGGTCACCTCTCATCCTTTGGTTGTAACGTGGGTCTCAGGGTGGTATCTAGGTGAAAAATCCGGCAGGACGGCTTACATGGCCATCCTTCTATCATTAGGGGGGATAACCATAATGGCGGTATCCAACTACCAGGCGGAGGGTTGGTCCTTGTTCGGGGACATTCTCGCCATCGTGGGCATGCTGGCATTTGCGGGGTACATAATCCGGGGCAGACAGATGCGCCGGACCATGTCTACAGTTACTTATTCTTTCGTTGTATATGGTGTTTCATCTCTAGTTCTCGGGGCGATGGCATTTTTCTTTGTGGGCGGTGTTACTTCACAACCTCCTAGAGAGTACTTGCTGTTCTTGTCCCTGGCGGTGATACCAACAATATTCGGTCACACACTTTACAACTGGGCCCTTAGGTTTGTCCGCGCCCGATTGGTCTCAGTGAGTCTTCTGGCGGAACCCCTCGGGGCCTCCCTACTTGCTTTTATTATCTTGAACGAGGTTCCTCCGTATCTAACCGCCCTAGGAGGGGCCATAACTCTCATAGGTGTGTTTATCTGCTCTAGAAGTGAGTGAAAAACCGGGTCACCGAGGTTGGCGCTCATCACGCTCGTGAGGACTCCAAGATCCTTCTCGACCCCGCTACCCATCGAGCATCGGTAGTCCACGGTAGGACTGCTCCCTTCCGGACCTGGCCCGTTCTCCGCGGCAAAGTTAAAGGGGAACGACCCTCCGGTTGTCCCCAATAACACCTCCGATCCCGAAGGACGAGATCTCACAGTTGGACCTTGGCTCATGAACGGGATGATTACGCCGCCCCCGGCGGTCACCCCCGCGTATCGACGTTTTCGGTGTATAAGGGCACGCCGAACGCCCCGGTTAGACCCGGTGACTGTCACTATCACCCACGGTATATAAGGTTTTATCCTCTTTCACCGCTATTACGTAGTTGTTTTCTCCCGACAGGAAGGATTCTTCCACCTGGAGACCGGACTTTATAACATCTTCCTCTAATTCATCTAAAGTATAGAGGTGGTAGTACCTCTCAAAGACAACGCCGTCATCCCTTGTCCAGGGAACGATCACCTCTCTTTTTTTGTCGGGTATGTCCCACCTATCCGACTCTCTGGACCACGAAGAAACCAATAGCTTACCATCGGTCCTTAGGATTCTTTTACACTCTTTCAAACTTCTTACTTTTCCTTCTCTTAGGTGATGTATGGCCGCTATGTACAGCACGCCGTCGAATGATTCGTCTTTGAAAGGTAGTAGTCTGGTATCTCCCTTTATATAATCCCCCTTTTTGCATCTTTGTTTGGCAATTTTCAACAACTCGACGGAAGCATCTAATCCCACAGTTCGTAAATCCTTCTCGACCGCGGCTGAACAATGCCTTCCGTTTCCACAGCCCAAATCAAGTATGTCCCCTTCGATGGCTCCTATAAACTCCTCCACATCTTTCCAAGGACGGTTCCTGGTCTTGTCAAAATGATCTGCTATGGAATCGAAGAGCTCTCCCATGTTGTTTTTTTTGTTCATGTTTGTGGTTACATCGGGACAAAATTTATATTCTTTGTGATAGCTCCTCACTCAAATGTATCTTATCGACTCAATTTTGATAATAGTAATTTCAATTGTACTGTCCTATTTGGTTTACAGACGGGGACTCCTAAATTTCTGGGGTTCCGTCACCGCATTGGTCATCAGTTTGATACTCGGATTCCAGGGTGGTCTCATATGGATATTCCTTCTTTTACTTTTCTTAGCAAGCGCCTTTTTGGCTACAAAGTACAAGTTCAGATACAAACGAAAAAAAGGCCTTCAGGAAGGAAGAAAGGGCGAACGAGGTGTGATCAACGTACTAGCGAACGGTTCCATACCTACCGCCATCGCACTTTTGCATGGTGCTGAAAACTCATTTGGGATCTTAGGCATAGGATTTCTGAGCAGGAGCATAGCTGTTTTTTTATTCGTGACCGCCGTGGCCAGCGCCGCTTCAGATACCCTAGCTTCCGAGATGGGCGTTCTCTCTAAGAACGCATATCTGATAACGAATCTAAAGAGGGTAGAACCAGGTACTAACGGAGGAGTATCCTATTATGGACAAATGTGGGCCTTTATCGGGTCGTTCTACACGTTCATAATCGCCTTTGCGGTATTCTCTATTTTCGAGGGCCGTATCTTTCCGGTCTCATGGGTCCTTATGGGAGGGGCCTTTGGCTTTATTAGTTGTCAGATAGACAGCGTTCTAGGTGCCACGTTAGAAAGGAAAAAGATATTAGGCAAGTCCGCCGTT
The DNA here is from genome assembly GCA_046498385.1 of Thermoplasmata archaeon. Lineage (GTDB taxonomy): Archaea > Thermoplasmatota > Thermoplasmata > Halarchaeoplasmatales > Halarchaeoplasmataceae > Halarchaeoplasma. Next base: position 48,156 of record JAWOAU010000059.1, read on the forward strand.
AACATCTCATCGGTCGCTATCACAGTACTGATAAGCGGGGTATTCATATGGTTAGTAGGATAGTCATGATGATTTTGGACGGTATAGGCGACAGGCCTGTTAAAGAACTAGGAGGGAAGACCCCACTTGAGAAAGCTAACACACCTAATCTAGATAGGTATGCCAAGGAAGGCGTAAACGGCATAATGGATACGATAGCCCCCGGTATAGTACCCGGCAGCGACACAGGTCACCTCGCTTTATTGGGTTATGATCCTTATGAAGTGTACACTGGAAGAGGCCCCTTCGAGGCCTCCGGTTTGGGGATGGAACTACGAAAGGGCCAGGTTGTTTTTCGATGTAACTTCGGGACCCTTGAGGACGGCATGGTAGTCGACCGCAGGGCGGGCAGGATTAAAAGGGGCACGGATTCCCTGGCTGAAGCTGTGAACGATATGGATTTTGATGTGGATTTCATATTCAAAGAGAGTGTGGAACACAGGGCGGTACTCATATTCAACGACCGCTCCTTGGGATCCTCGGTGTCCGACGTAGATCCCCACGAAGAGGATATTCCTTTAAAGAGCTCCGAGGCATTGGATGGAAGCAATTCCAGTAAACGTACGGCTGAGTTGATAAACAAATTCACCGAGAAGACCATTGATGTATTGTCGGAACATCCCGTAAACCTGAAAAGAAAGGAAAAGGGATCACCTCCAGCCAATGTGATACTTTCCAGAGGTGCGGGTTCCGTCCCGGATATGAAACCTCTACGGGATATCAAGGGTATAAAGAGCGCCGCCATAGCCGGCATACCTCTTGTGCGGGGTGTGTGTGAGCTTGCAGGCATGGATATCATACAGGTCGGGGGGGCCACGGGCGGACTGGATACGGACATCGGATCCATCATCAGCGCGGTGGTGGAAAACATAGATGACTATGATTTTATATTGGTGAACGTAAAGGGTCCCGACATATCCGGACATGATGGTGACTATGAAGCAAAGGTGGATTTCATAGAACGCATCGATTCCGCCCTTCCTGTACTTGACTCTATCGAGAACACCTACTTCGCCTTTACCGGAGATCATTCTACCCCGATAACCGTTAAGAACCACAGTGGCGACCCGCTGCCCTTAGTGATCTACGGGGACGAGGTACGTATCGATAATGTGGTGAGCTACGGCGAAAGAACATGCGCCGCCGGAGGACTAGGACGGTTAAAAGGTTCGGATCTTCTGAACGTACTCATGGACTTGGCCAATAGGGCCGAAAAGTTCGGTGCCTAGCATTTATATCCTATATCTATGAGGAATTTGTTTCTCCATTCCTTGTCCTTTTCTTTTTCAACACCTACGGTAGGGCTGCCGTCTATAACGCCGAGTATACCTCTTCCGGATTCATTTTTTGCCACTATTACCTCCAATGGATTTGCGGTAGCACAATATATCCGGCATACCTCCTGCACCTGCTTTAATCGTGGAAGTACGTTTATGGGGTACGTACCGTCAAGTACGATGATAAAAAAGTGTCCTGCGTTGATACTATTGGCGTTCTCAATTACCAGCTCTTTACATCTCTCGTCGGTACCGTCGTACCTCACCAGTCTTTCCCCGGAGGCCTCGCAGAAGGCCACTCCGAATTTGATCCCCGGCACCGAAGACACCAGAGTTTCATAGATATCCTCCACGGTCTTTATAAAGTGGCTTTGACCCAGTATAACGTTCATGCCCTCATCCGTATTTACTTTGACACATTCCAGCTCCATGCAATGGGATACCGTACAGATGTTAAAAACTTTTACGTGCGATTCGAAAGACTTTAAATAATCAACTATATTTCGATTGAACATGAAAGATTACGGCCCTGTGGAGATCGAAGAAAAGTGGCAGAATAGGTGGGAGACCGAAGGTGTCGATAAAGCGGAAGTGGACTATTCTAGAGAGCCTTTCTACCTTATATTCGCTTATCCTGGAGTATCGGGTTTTCTACATTTAGGTCATATGAGATGTTACAGTTACACAGATATGATCGCACGATACAAGCGTATGGAGGGATACAACGTTCTATTTCCAACCGGTACTCATCCAACGGGGAATCAAGCCTACAGTTTATCGAAACACCTGCAGGAAGGGGTTCAGGAAAAAATAGACTACATGAAAAGGAACGGTGCTACAGTGGAGGATATAGAAAGGATGAAGGACCCCTTGGAGCTTGTAACTTACTTCAACGAGGTTTACATAGAAAAATACTGGAAAAAGTTCGCCATAAGCATCGATTTCGACTACTTTACATATTCAATACGAGAGGATTACAAACAGTTCATCAGATGGCAGTTCAAGAAGTTGAAAGAGCAGGGCCTGCTCGCCCAGAAGGACTATTTTGGTACGGAGTGTATTGAATGCGGCCCTGTAGCTGTGGATCCTTCGGAAACCGATCTTTCTAAAGGAGGAACGGCTGAGAAGCAGGAGTACACTCTGTTAAAGTTCGAGCATCAGGGTAAGTACATCACCGCAGCCACACTGAGACCTGAAACCGTATTCGGCCAGACCAACTTGTGGGTTGATCCCCAGGAAGAATATTTAATCGCTGTAGTTGATGGCGAAGAGTGGATACTCAGTAAGGAGGCGGTGGAGAAATTGAAGTATCAGAAGGACCACGTTACTATTGTTGATACAATAAAAGGCGAGGATATGATAGGTGACTACGCCGCAGCCCCCGTGATCCACAGGGAAATAATCATACTGCCTGCGTCATTCACCGATCCCAACGTGGGAACCGGTATCGTAACCAGCGTTCCAAGCGATGCGCCCTACGATTGGATAGCACTCAGAGATTTGAAAGAGGATGAAGAACTGCTTGAAAAGTATGGTTTAAAGGAAAAAATCAAAGAAGTTGAGCCCATCCCGATAATCGAATCAAAGGATTGGGGGATAAATTCTGCTGAGAAGATAATAGATGAGATGGGCATAGAGAGTCAAGAGGAGCAGGATAAACTTGAAGTGGCCACACAGAAGATATACAAATCCGGATTCCACACAGGTAATATGTTGGACAGCTGTCAGGACTACTCCGGCCTGAGGGTACAGCAGGCAAAAGAAAGTGTGAAGCAGGATATGGTCGAGAAGGGTGAAGCAGATATAATGTACGACCTTTCCCAGGAAGTTATCTGCAGATGTGGAGCTAAAGTAGTCGTGGGTAAGATACCCGATCAATGGTTCATCCGCTACTCCGACGAGGAGCTCACTGAGAAGAGTAAAAAGCATGCTGAAAAAATGGAGATCAAACCTCAAAACTACGCCGACAATATTCCGGAAACCCTGGCATGGTTCCAGGACCGTTCCTGTGCAAGAAAGGGCAACTGGCTGGGTACGGAGTTTCCCTTCGACGAGGAATGGGTTATCGAGGCTATAGCAGATTCTACACTTTATCCGGCTTACTACGTATTGGCCAAGCACTATAACGAAGGAAATATCGAAGCCGACCAGATGACCGAGGAGTTTTTCGATTATGTATATCTGAACAGGGGAGATCCAGGAGTTCTCTCTGAGACTACCGGGCTAGATAAGAAAACCATAGAAAAAGTTCGCTCGGATTTCCAGTACTGGTACCCCCTCGACCTGAACCTGGGCGGAAAAGAGCACATGACAGTACACTTCCCGCCTTTCCTGATGAACCACGTTGGTATAATGAACGAAGGAGACTGGCCCAGAGGTATATTTGTCAATTGGTGGCTGGTGGGTAAAGGGGGCAAGATATCGAAATCAAAAGGTGGGGCCGAACCCATACCCGACGCCGCCGAAAAATACGGCGTGGATACCTTGAGGTTATTCTACGCTCATTCCGCTAGTCCGTTCGTTGACAAAGAATGGGACGAGGATGAGGTCTTCAACTATCGTAGAAAGCTCAACTCGATATGGAGCAAAGTTCACAGGATGAAAGAAACCGATGGAGATAAGAAACCGGTAGATGATTACCTCCGTTCTAGGTTCTATACCCTTGTAAATACGGTGAAGGAGCACATGCAGGACTACGAACTTCGTAAGGCCGTCAGCGTTGTGTATTACGACATACCGTCGGAGATAGACTGGTATTTCAAAAGGGACGGGGAAAATAGAGAGCTCATGAAGGAGGTCGCCGTCGGTCTGCTGAAATTGATGGTGTCCTTTACCCCCCATATAGCAGAGGAGCTGTCCGAATTTTGGGGTGTGGAATACATAGTGAACAGCACTCTGCCTGAGGTCCCGGAAGACGCCATCTCCAAGGAAGCGGAGTCAAGAGAAGAATATATCAAGGACGTTCTGGCGGATATCAAGCAGATACTGGATATTGCAGATGTACCTGGAGATCGTATACATCTTTACGTTGCGCCAGAATGGAAGGAAAGGGCAATGAATAGGATATTAGAATCTCCGGATATGAGTATCATGAAAGAGCTCACCAGTGAACTCGATACTCCGCCAAAACAGATCTCCGGTTTTGTTCGACAGGTACTCAAGATCCTCAGAGAGAAGGGTGCGAAGGATTCCTGGCACATCCCCATGGACGAGTACGAGGTTTTAAAGAATTCCAGTGATTTCCTGGAGAAAGAATTTCAAGCTGAAATCAAAGTCTATCCATCCGGCGACACTTCCTACGACCCGGCAGGTAAAGCATCCTATGCGATGCCTAGAAAACCTGCGATATATGTGGAGTAAACAAAACCCTTATATCCTGTGTATTGAATTGAAGTTCCATGAAAGCAGTTATCCTTGCTGCAGGAGAGGGAACAAGGCTCAGACCCTTTACCTCTTCTGAGCCAAAGGTGATGATACCCGTAGCCAACAAACCGATTTTACAGTATGTTGTGGAAGCTTTGGTGAATTGCAACATCAGAGATATCGTCATGGTGGTGGGATACCATAAACAGCGTATAATGTCTTACTTTGGTAATGGAGATGAGTTTGGTGCGGATATAGAGTATATCGAACAGCCCAAACAGCTGGGTACCGCACATGCACTTTACCAAGTACGTCATGTGATAGATGATGATTTCATTTTACTCCCCGGGGATAACCTGGTCTCCGAAGCTACCGTTAAGGACCTTATCAGAGACAAAAAAGTTCCTTCTGTCTTGATAACAAGTAGTGATCATCCTTCTAAGTACGGAGTGGTATCCATGGAAAACGGAGTGGTGAATAATATAGTTGAAAAACCCGGGAAAAGTAAAAGTCACTTGATATCTACAGGCATTTATTACCTCTCGCCGGACGTTTTCCCCAGGATAAGAAAATTCATGTTGAACAACATATACGATCTGACATCGGTGCTGAATTCGTTGAAGATCGATAGATCACTCTACGGCATAAATACCGAATCAATGTGGATGGATGCGGTGTATCCATGGGATTTGATCTCCCTCAACTCCGCCGCACTCGACGATGTCGCCGCCAGATGTAACGGCAAAGTAGAAGAAGACGTTACCATCAAAGGTCCGGTGGTCATCGGCGAGGGAACGTTGATCAAAGGGGGCACCTACATAGAGGGTCCGGTGGTCATCGGCGAAGGTTGTGAAATAGGTCCCCAGGCATGTATACTCTCTTCCTCTAGCATAGATGACGATTGTTTGATCGGACCTCAATCCGTCGTACACAATTCCATGATCATGGGAGGTGTAAAAATAGGTCCGAAATCTATACTGGATTCGTCGGTATTGGGTGAAGGAGTGATATCCGGAGCGGGACTCGTTTCACATGTTGATACCGTGAAGATGGTTATCGAGGATCATCTGGAGATGGTCAGGAGTATAGGGTGCATGATTGCCGAGGATACGGTTATAGGCGGCGGTGTTACATGTTATCCCGGTGTGATCGTAGGCAACGAATGCGATATACGGACTGGCGTTGTACTGAGAGAAAAAGTACCCCCCGGGAGTACGGTGTTGTGAGGTGACATTGCTTGTGTGGAATTGTCGGATATACTGGAAAAAACAACGTCGACGAGATACTGTTAAAAGGTTTGAAAAGGTTGGAATACAGGGGTTATGACTCCGCCGGAATTGCAATATTGGATGGTAATGATATTTACATGCAGAAAAGCAAAGGCCGGATCAAGGAACTTGATATAACGTCCTTTCCCAAAGGCCGGGTAGGTATAGGCCATACCCGCTGGGCTACCCACGGAAAACCATCCGATGAAAACTCACATCCTTTTTTGGATTGCAGCAGTGAGTTTGTAATAGTACACAATGGTATAATAGATAATTTCATCCCTCTGAAAGAAGAGATGCAGTCCAAGGGACACGCTTTCTCCTCTGAAACCGACAGTGAGGTCATAGTGCATATGATAGAGGAATACTATGATGGTGACCTTGTGGAAACCCTCAAAAAGGTGGTCAAAAAACTCAAGGGCTCTTTTGCCGTATGTGCCTTACAAAAGGGTTCCAACAGCATAGCTATTGCAAGAAACCAGAGCCCCTTGGTTATCGGCATCGGTGCGGGCGAAAATATGGTGGCTTCCGACGTACCGGCCATATTGGACTATACCAACGAGGTGAAGTATCTGCTGGATGGGGATGTTGCTGAATTGACCCCTTCCAATGTGCGCATATGGAATTCTCAGGGTGAATTGGTCCATAGAGATATTGTTGAGATAGAATGGGCGGTCGAGGACGCTGAAAAAGGAGGATACGAGCACTACATGCTGAAGGAGATCTACGAGCAACCGAAGGCGATACATGAATCTCTGCTGGGCCGGCTGGTGGATTTCAACGATGTGGACTTCAATAATTACAACACTGATTTTATAAGAATAATATCCTGCGGTACGTCCTATCATGCGGCTCTAGTCGGTAAATACATTATTGAAGATATGGCCAGAATACCTTGTACTACCGAGCTTGCATCGGAATACAGGTACTCTTCACCGTCTGAGCTTTTACCCTTTACCATTCTAATAACCCAGAGCGGCGAAACCGCGGATACCGTCGCCGCGGCAAAGGAGGCAAGGCAGCGGGGATGTAAAACTCTAGCTCTCACCAACGTTATGAACAGCAGTATAACCAGAGAGGTTGATGAAGTAGTGTTCACCCATGCCGGCCCGGAGATAGGCGTTGCCGCAACTAAGACGTTCACCACTCAGTTGATAGTACTGTACCTCATCGCCATGGAATTGGGATTAAAACACAAGAAGTTGTTAAGAGAAAACGTTCATGAGTACAGGGATGAACTAAGAAGACTTCCAAGATACGTTAAGGTCCTCCTGGATCAATCAAATAAGATAAAAAAAGTAAGCGAAAAATTGGTTGATGCCGATGATATATTTTTCGTAGGCCGACATCTGAATTACCCTGTAGCGTTAGAAGGGGCTTTGAAGCTCAAAGAGATAGCTTACATACATTCTGCCGGGTATCCCGCAGGGGAGCTGAAACACGGCCCCTTTGCCCTACTTACCGAAAGAACACCTGTGGTTGCGATACTGATAAAGGACCACACATTCGAGAAAATGCTGGGTAACATCGGGGAAATAGCCTCCCGGGGCAGCCCTATAATCGCAGTTGGTGATCATGATGATGAGTTAAAAAAGCTGTCCGATGAACTTATCACCATACCTTCGGTGCCGCCCATGTTTTCACCCATACTAGTTAACGTAGTATTGCAATTACTAGCGTATTACACCGCTTATAATTTGGGGTGTGCTATCGACAAGCCGAGAAATCTTGCCAAGAGCGTGACGGTTGAATGAAGGATTTTTCGGAATTGTACGACGATCATAAAATTATCTTTTGGTTGTTCGTACTCCTGGGCATTCCTTTGATACTCGTGGCAGGTAGTTTACTGTTAAGGAGTATATTCTGGGATGGCTTCCTTTGGAGATACATATGGGGGCCGGTAGTGGCCGATACTAGAGGTGAACCGATCAATGGAATATCCTCGGGTTACAACGTGGTCAACACAACGGTATACGCCGTATCTCTGCTTCTGGCGGTTTTGGGCATACTGGAGATATTCAAACGATATCGAATACGTATGGACCGCGGATTGATTCTTTCCCTTTTGCCGTGGATACTATTGGGGGGCACTTTTAGAAGTCTGGAGGATGCCGGATTCTTTTCGCCCTCTCTAAGCCCATTTTTCATATCACCTGTGATCTACTTCGTTCTAGGTATCGGTGCCATACTTACATTGATCCTTGATGTAAAATTTTCTACCGTTGAAAATAACAAGGGAGTACTTAGGGCCCTTTTCCTCACGCCTCCTTTGATCGTTTCCATACTCCTTAACCCTCCTTATCTTGCCTATGTGATAATCCTTTTATTAGCCGTACTGGTTTTTTTTTACTTATATGGTTATTTCAAAGAAGAGCCCCACCTATTGTTCTGCTACGGAACGTCAATGTTGTCATTTACTTTATTTTACATTTCTTACTACCTTCTGACTTTAGAGGGAGCGCGGCCGTTTGAAATATTTTTCATCCTCTTTTTGTCCGCCACTAGTTCTGGTCTGGTCTTCTTCGTCGGTTGGCTGTTGTCCTCAAGGTTCACAGCTCTTAAAACACTCCTGATCTCATTGAATCCTCAGATAATATTCGCTCACATGCTGGATGCGTCCGCAACATATAGAGGGATAAGTGCGTATGGATATGTTGAGAAACACGTATTACCATCCATCGCTATTGATTTATTCGGCACATCATTTGTTATGTATCCCATGAAGATGATCCTCGTTCTTTTTGTTATCTATACTTTGGATATTTGGTTTGATGAGGAGTTGAAAGAGGTACCTAGTGTTAAAAATTTGATCATTCTGGTAATAATCATACTCGGTCTCGCCCCTGGTATACGCAACATGCTGCGTCTTGCCATGGGCGTGTGAAAAAAAGAGGGGAGATTTTTTATCGTTAAAGGCCCGAGGAAGACTCGGGCCGGTTAGGGTGCATCCTTTTACCTCTTTAGGTATTCTTCCTTTATTGCCTTAGCATGGGCCATCTTCCGTTCTTGTTCTACTATCTTTTCCACTTTATCCGCCACCAGTTCGATCCTATAATACAACATATCTCTAACGGCGGCCCTAATAGCTTCCGAACGGCTTGGGAAATCGTCCATTTCAACGAGAAAATCTATGCTCTCAAGATGACTCTTGGGCAGCCTTATCGTGATTTTCTCGCTATCGGACATCTTTATTCCTCTTATATACCTTTAACGTACCTCTTTTGTACGTCGTATGTCCTACAATAGGAGAGCAGTATTTAAAAATTTCCATCAAATCTTGAAATTGTTGCTGTGCAAACTAGGAATAGAACGACAGAAATAAAAACCTCTCTATTCACTTCAAACAAATCAGTCGGACGATCCCATCGGCGGCGGCAAGTTGAGTTTTATTGACACTCTAGAAAGCTTGGTAGAAAGAACAATTCTCCAGAGAGGTCATTGGTCGAAAGATGATTTGCAAACCTTAACCCTATCTTATCACCGTTATAGGATCAGTAGTGGGATAGGAAACGCCCACATCGGTGGGCGACAAACTCCCTACTTTTTCACTACTTTCCATTTCTTATGTTTTTTCCAATATTTCAACAATTCAATCACCTCGTCTGCGCCCTATCCGATTCCCATATATAAACCTTTTGTCTACCTGTAAGAGTTCAGCCGTGTGAAGTTTGGATGATATATTTTCCATGTTCGATCAGATTTTGATTTTTCATGTTCATTGTGTGATACACACTTGTCAATTTTTCATAGATCCTAGCGCCTTTTTCAGTTCTGTTTCCACCGCTGATTTTTCTTGCTATGACACTGTGACGTAGTGCACGTTCACATCTATTGTTTGTACCTTCGACGTATGGATTTTTAACAAATTGGAACAGGCTATCCTTTCGTTTCAGTAAATTTTTGACAAACTTACTGCATCGATGAGATTTATACCTACGTTTTAGTTCGTTTGACAATTCCATGTACAGCTGTTTGATATTTTCATCAGAACCTTGATGATCGAAACTCTTAGCTTTTGCATATATCTTCTTAAGCACCCTATGTATGTGTTCACCTTCTTCACCGTAGTATTTTGCCAGTTCTTTTGAATCAACGAGTAGATGCGACCAACATATTTGCTGTGGCCTTTTTCCGGTCTTTTTGGCTAATGTATCGTAGGCTGAAAACCTATCGTGCACATCCACTCCGTTGGGTTTACTACCCAACACTTTGAGTGGTACTTTATGGCATCGTGAATTTGCAATTTTATACAATGCCAGACCATCTGTTACAAAAGCCCACAACCAAACATTTTCTCCGTCTATCCTCCATGATGTTTCGTCCATGTACCGGACAGGAGCCTCTCGGAGTTTTCCTACGAGTTGGTCGTAATATTGTCCGAACTCGTCAGCGATCCGTTCAAGGATATTACAGACCTCTCCTTCGCTTATTTTCAGGTTATATATATCCTTCAACAGTTTTACGATCGATCCAACAGGTAACCGGAGTCCGACCTTCAAATATACCACTGTAAGCATGGTCCTCAGGCCCAGTCGTGCATTTGGTAAAGCATCTGTTACAACCGTCTCAACTAACTTCTCACAGTCTCTGCAGTAACGGCGTTCTATAACATATTTGGTAACAACTGGATAGACTGGTGGGATGTCTTCGACAGTTCTTGTCCGTTGCTCTTGTACATTTTCGCTAAGATGATCGCCTCCGCAATCGGGACAGATATTGACAGGGACATCAATTGTCTTATCCACAAGTTTAGGCAATTTGCGATAGCGCGGTTTATGGCCTTTCTTTGCTCCCTTTTTCCTAGGAGTGGCCGTTCGTACTTTTTCTTTGATGGCATACGGTTTACCGCCTTTAACACCCACAATTTCCGGGTGTCGCATGCGATATTCTTTGTATTCTTTCTCAACTTTCTTTTTTTCTTCTGCTAGCTTTGTGATCCTCTCTTTTAATTCCTCAATTTCCTTCTTGAGCTGCTCGTTCTCTTTCTTTAGCTTCTTGTTTTCTTTGATTTTTACCACCGTCCTTTTCATTTTTCAACACCACTAAAATGACACGTTTCCCAAGATGTTCTTTTGGGCAATCTACCTTTGCACCAGTACCAAAAGGTGTCACTTTTCGTTCGATGAAGCCAGCTATTCCTTCAATCGTCAACTTTGTTGTCGGGTTCATCTTTACCTTCTTCATGATATATATGATATATATATGAAGTATTTAAACCTATCGGCCACACATTGTAGACTTGTATCAAACTTCAGAAAACTGAACTCTTACGTCTACCTCGCTGCGAGCCGGATTATACTTCTGCCGTCTTTTCCTCGGCCTCTTCCACGATCTCTTCTTCCTCTTCTTCGCTGATGACCTTGGACATGGCTATAAGCTCATCACCGGTCTTCAACTTCATCACCCTGACACCCATTGTATTTCTGCTCTGAAGGCTTATCTCCCCTGCTCGGGTGCGTATGACCATGCCGTGCTTGCTCATGAGCATTATCTCTTCATCCTCTTCCACAACTCGGGCACATACCACGTTCCCGTTTCTTTTGTTAGTCTTTATGGTGATAACACCCTTGGCACCTCGGTGTGTTTTTCTATACCTGCTCACCTCCGTTCTCTTGCCGTAACCATTCTCAGTTAGGTTCAAAAGCACGTCGTCATCATTAACCAGCGTCATGCTCACTACCTTGTTATCTCCTTCTACATCGGCACCTTTCACGCCCATGGTGTATCGGCCAGTAGCCCTTACTTCACCCTCGTCGAACCGAACAGCTTTACCGTTTTTGGTGGCCAATAACACTTCTCTACTGCCGTCAGACATCTTAGTGTCAACCAGTTCATCGTCATCCTGCAGTCGTATAGCCCATATCCCTGTTACACGGGGTCTACTGTATGCGGAAAGCACGGTCTTCTTGATCTTTCCCTTCTTTGTGGCGAACAGCAAATAATTGTCCTCTGTGAACTCGCTAACCGGTATCAGGTCCTCTATCTTTTCGTCGGGTTCCAGCCTGGGAAGCATGTTTACTATGGGCCGACCTCTGGACCTGCGCCCGCCCTTGGGTAGTTTATATGCCTTCAACCAGTACACTTTGCCCTTGTTAGAGAAGAACAGCAGATAATTATGTGAGTTGGTTACGAACAGGTCGACCACATGGTCCTCATCCTTGGTATCCATACCGATAAGTCCTACCCCTCCGCGGCGCTGCTGTCTATAGGTATCAAGCGTTAGCCTCTTTATGTATCCTTTCTGAGTCAGGGTCACCACATAGTCCTCAATCGGTATCAAGTCCTCGTTTTCCATCTCCACTGCGTCCTTATCTATCTCCGTTCGCCTTTCGTCTCCGTATTTGTCAGCCAACTCTCTAAGTTCGTCTTTGATTATCCCTAAAACTCGTTCCTCGCTGCGCAGAATATCCCTGTAATCCTTTATCTTCTCCTGCAGCTCTTCGTACTCGTCCTGCAGTTTTTCCCTTTCTAAACCGGTCAATCTGCGCAACCGCATATCAAGTATGGATTGGGCCTGTTTATCGCTTAGTAAGAACCGGGTCGTCAGTCGTTCTTTAGCTTCGTTCTGATCCTGGGAACTTCGTATTATACGGATCACTTCATCGAGGTTGTCCAAAGCGGTGAGAAGCCCTTCTACGACATGGGCCCTTTCTTCCGCCTTTTTTAGATCGTATTTAGTCCTTCTCTCCACCACGTCGACCCGGTGGTCGATATAATACTGCAGTGTATCCTTCAGGGACAGTATCTCCGGTTCGTTGTTTACCAGGGACAGGTTGAGTACACCGAAGGTAACTTCCATCTGGGAGTGTTTGTATAACTTGTTCAAAACCACCTCGGGGATAGAATCTCTCTTTAGCTCCAGTACCACTCTTATCCCTTCTCTGTCTGATTCGTCTCTCAGGTCCGATATTTCTGGTATAACTTCGTTCTTAACCAGTCTGGCAAAGCTCTCTATAAGGTTGGATTTGTTGACCTGATATGGTATTTCATCGATGATTATTCGTGCCTTCTGGCCCTTCTTTGCTTCTTCGATCCTGGCTTTGGCCCGTAACTTGATCTTCCCCCGGCCGGTTTTATAGGCCTGATATACTCCTTCGTAACCATATATGATGCCACCTGTAGGAAAATCAGGTGCGGGAAGGTATTCCATAAGATCTAAAAGTTCTATCCCAGGTTCATCTATTATCTCGATTATAGCGTTAACCAGCTCGTTTAAGTTGTGGGGTGGTATGTTTGTAGACATCCCAACCGCTATACCTGAAGAACCGTTGAGAAGCAAGTTGGGCAGTTTGGCCGGTAGAACCTTTGGTTCCACCAAAGAACCGTCGTAGTTATCTCTGAACTCAACCGTTTCCTTTTCCAGATCCTGGAGCATCTCTTCTGCGATTTTCTCCAGCTTTGTCTCCGTGTAACGCATGGCCGCTGCGGAATCTCCGTCGATGGAACCGAAGTTACCTTGTCCGTCGATAAGCGGATATCTTAAAGAGAACTCCTGTGCCATACGTACTAATGCGTCGTAGACCGCTTGGTCGCCGTGGGGATGATACTTACCCAGTACGTCACCCACCACCCTAGCGGACTTCTTATGTGGTTTTTTGGATGATAACCCCTCCTGATACATGGAATAAAGTATGCGGCGGTGCACGGGCTTTAACCCGTCTCTAACGTCCGGTAGTGCCCTACCTACGATAACGCTCATTGCATAATTTATGTAGGAATCCTTCATCTCTTCCTCAATATTCTTTTCTAGTACTTTTTCTGCAAAATCAACTTCTTTAACTTCAGACATTTCATGACCTCACACATCAATGTTGGTTGCCATTTTAGCGTTATTCTCAATGAACTCCCTTCGGGGTTCTACATGTTTTCCCATCAATACGTCAAAGAGCTGGTCCGCCTCTATGGCATCTTCTATGGTTACTTGCGCCAGTATTCTATTTTCCGGGTTCATGGTTGTTTCCCAGAGTTCAGCGGGGTTCATCTCACCCAGACCTTTGTACCTCTGGATGCCTATCCCTCTGTTTCCCCATTCTTCCATCAGTTCCCTCTTTTCTCTTTCGTTGTAAACATACCTCTCGGAACGCCCCTTTTTCAATTTGTAGAGGGGAGGTTGCGCCATGTAAAGGTACCCTAGGTCGATGATATCTTTCATATACCTGTAGAAAAAGGTGAAAAGAAGTGTTCGGATGTGTGCGCCGTCAACATCGGCATCTGTCATAATTATAATCTTATGATATCTGACTGATTCTGGATCGAATTCGCTATGGAAACCAGCCCCGAGCGCGGATATCATGGATCGTATTTCCTTGTTCTCCAGCATCTTGTCTATTCTAGCCTTCTCTACGTTTATTATTTTACCTCGTAGCGGGAGGATTGCCTGGAAGTCCCGATCTCTTCCCTGCTTGGCAGATCCCCCTGCCGAATCGCCCTCGACTATGTAAAGTTCGGACACCTCGGGGTCTGGGTTAGAACAATCTGCTAATTTGCCGGGTAGATCCATGCTTTCAAGTATACCCTTACGCCTAGTCAACTCTTTTGCCTTCCGTGCAGCCTGTCTCGCCTTGGCGGCCATCAAGGCCTTTTCGATGACGATTTCCGCTTCGGTAGGATGTTCTTCCAAATAGGTCATCAGCCGCTTACCGACCACTGACTGCACTATCCCTCTTATCTCGCTGTTGCCAAGTTTCATCTTGGTTTGGCCTTCGAACTGCGGCTCAGGCAGTTTTACGTTCACTATGGCGGTCAACCCCTCTCTGAAATCATCACCGGCAAGTTCTATATCCTTTGCATAGCCGTTCTTTTCGGCATACTTTTTCAATACGTTTGTTAGACCCGCTCTGAACCCGGTCAGATGGGTACCGCCTTCGAGCGTATGTATGTTATTGGCAAAGGGATATATATTCCTTGTAGAGTACGAGTCCGAGAGGTACTGCATAGCGATCTCAACGTGCACACCGTTCAAGCGGTCCTTGAAGTAAATAACATTAGGGTGAAGAGATTCCTTACCTTGGTTCAGGTATTCAACGAACTCTATTATCCCCCCTTCCGCGTAGAACTCCTCACTTTCTTTTGATCTCTCGTCTTCCAGGATTATCTTTAGCCCTTTGTTCAAGAAAGCCAACTCTCTCATCCTTCTTTTCAGTGTTTGGTAATTGAACTCTAGGATCTCAAATATTTCAGGGTCGGGTTTGAACCTTACCGTACTACCGTTCCGTCCCTCAAAACTTCCTATCTCTTCTAATCCTGTTACAGGTTTCCCCCGCTGATACTTTTGTTTGTATCTTTTTCCCTCTCTCTTCACCTCAACGGTTAGCCATTGGGATATGGCGTTGACAACCGAAACACCCACTCCGTGCAAACCGCCGGAGACCTTGTAGCTTTTATTGTCGAATTTACCACCTGCGTGAAGCTTTGTCATCACTATCTCCACACCGGGTCTTCCGTACTGCGGATGCACGCTGACAGGTATCCCCCTTCCGTTGTCCTTAACACTGACACTCCCGTCTTCGTGGAGTAATATCTTGATCCTGTCACAGTATCCTCCCATAGCTTCGTCTATGGCGTTATCCACCACCTCATAGACTAGATGATGCAGTCCTCTCTCATCTGTGCTACCTATGTACATACTAGGCCGTTTCCGGACTGCGTCTAACCCCTCAAGGACCTTGATCTTGTCTGAATCGTAAACTTCTTTCTGTTCTATAATCGTTTTCTCTGACATTCTTTAACCACCGTAATTTGATAAGTCGGTTCATAGCATCCAATGGTGCATCCCGACGGCGGTATTTAACCACGTCTTACACATGAAGCCACAAGGGTGAAGGGTATATTAATCTTTCCTAAGTGTACTGGGTATAAAAAGAAAAAAGTATTAGCTCATTTATTATCCGACCACTTTAGCAGCACACTTTTTGCCCTCCGGTCTAGCTTTTCTTGAAATATATGGTCGAGTATCAAACCAACGGCGATCAGGGGAAACGTGAACCATATCAATACGGTTGTTCCAAGCATGTAGGATAACAATAAAAACAGCCCGGCCATACCTGCGAGTGCATAGGGTATCATCCCCTCCGCAGTAAGATCATACTCCAACACTTCCATGCTCTCCCCGCAGAAGTCGCAGGTTTTTTTCCTGCTGTTGATACGTTTACAATCCCTGCATATATACCTCCGGGGCATACGGTTCAATCTTCAACGTCGTATTTGGTATTTTTGACAAGGGCTAATTACTAGGGTTTATAGTAAAAATTAGGAAGTCACCCCTCTTATGATTTTGAGGGGGGTTAATTTTTAATACCCCCTGTCCATGGTTTAAGCCCAATAGGAAATATGTCAGTAGGTGTTAACAATGAAAGCTTACAAAGTCACAGGCTCATTTAAGATGGGACGTGTTTGGCAGAAGTTCTCCAAAGAGTTCACGGGAGAAAGTGAAGATATTGTGAGAGAAAAAACTCTGTCGGTGATCGGAAGTAAACATAGAACGAAAAGAACCAACATTAACATTAACTCTATCGATGAGATGGATGCGGAAGAGGTCCAAGACCTCGTGGTTCGAGATATATTGAAGGAGGAGTAAAAATGGTAGATGAAAATGAATTAAGAGAAAAGATGACGAAACTGGAAACGGTTAAATCTCAGATACAAGCGATGGAAGGCCAGAAAGAATATGTCAGGGATTTGATAGCAGACCATAAAGAAGCTATCAAGACCGTTGAAAATTATATCAAACAGGGTGACGATGAGGAAATGTTCATCCCCATAGGCGGAAACGCACACGTGATGTCCAAGACCGAGGGTTGCGATAAGGTACTCATAGGAATCGGAGCAGACGTTTCCGCTTTGACGGAAACTGAAACTGCCGAGGAGATCATGGAAAAAAGAAAAAAGGAATTAAAACAGAACATGACCTCCCTGGCAAACAGTATCGATCAACTGAGTAGTGAGTACCAGAAACTTGAAAGCGAAGTTCAAAGAGAATATATGGAACTCCAGTCTCAAATGCAGCAGGGATAAACAGGATAAAGGGGTAGGGCAGGAATGTTCGAGAAGTTAAAAGAAAAGATATCTAGTATCACCCGTTCCGGCAAAAAGAAGATGGAAGGTGACGTTGAAGAGGTATTTGTCGACGGTTGGGGCTCTAAAATAAAGGATAGTAAATTAGAGCCCATATTATGGGAACTTAAAGTAGCGCTGTTGGAAGCGGATGTGGCTTTGCCTGTGGTTGAAGAGATCGAAGAGGAGGTTAAGGACAATCTTCTGAATAAGAAGATCGGACGGGAGTATAGTATTGATAATGTAATCGAAACCGCTTTGAAAAACGCAGTTAAGTCCGCTTTGGAAGTGGAAAATATAGATCTTTACAAATTTGTAAAGGAATCTGAGAAGCCGGTTTCTATAATGTTCGTAGGAGTTAACGGGACCGGTAAGACCACTACAATCGCCAAGATCGCACATAATTTGATAAAGAAAAAACATTCATGCGTACTAGCGGCTTCCGACACGTTCCGTGCAGGTGCCTTAGAGCAGCTGCAGGAACACGCTAATCGATTAGGCGTCAAATTGATTAAGCATTCAAAAGGCAGCGATCCCGCGGCAGTAGCCTACGACGCAGTTGAGCATGCCCGTGCTCGTCACAAAGATATGGTCCTGATAGATACGGCCGGCAGAATGCAGACAAACAAAAATTTGATGGACGAGATGAAAAAGATCAAAAGGGTGGTTGAACCGGATATGATCGTATTCGTAGGCGATGCGTTAGCCGGTAATGATGCGGTAGATCAGGCGCAAAAATTCGACGAAGCCGTAGGAATCGATGGGGTTATACTATCTAAGATAGATGCCGATGCTAAGGGAGGCAGCGCTTTATCCATAGGTCACGCGGTGGGTAAGCCGATCATGTTCGTTGGAACCGGTGAGAGATACAGTGATCTAGAACCCTTCGATGCCGATTGGATGACTGAAAGATTATTTGGTGAGTGAAAAAAATGAACTGGAAAAGATACATCAGCAGGGGCAGAATAGTAGACTTCCCCGTCCTACAATTATTGATCACCTCTATTAAAAACAACCAAGGGCATTTAGTTGTTAAATCCAAACCGGACGACGGATCCGAGGGACCTATTGAAAAGTTGATATCCATCGGTGGGGACCCAAGCGACTATAACCTTAAAGTACTCGCAGACAAGCACGACATTTTAAATAAACTTACAGCGGCTATGTGTCGCAGTGGGCTCGTCAAACCCTATGGTATAAAGGACGTTGCCAGGTCTTTGGTCAGCAGCGAAGACCTTGTGTTAGGGATGGATACCAACCTGCTTTACTACTGCCTTATATCCGAGCACCTTTTGACATCTTTGGATGAAGTAAACCCTTATTCATATTCCAAGATGCCGAATTGGCTTTTACTGGCGGTCCCCGGCGTGGTGATGAAGGAGATCGAGAACGCAGCTAATCACAAGACAAAGGGAAGGCTTACCCACATAGGCCGACAAGGCTTCCGGGCGTTACAAGAGATGATGGTACTTCAAGAGAACCGAGGCAGTTCCGGTTCAACAGTGGTAGTGGTGGGAAAGACCAACCCCCAACAGCTCAGATACGTTGATGAGGATAGCTCTAAGCTTGAGAATGCAGATTCCCTTATACGCGACCAATTCAGAAACTTCGTAAGGGACCTGGACTTCAGAAAAGGTGTTTACTTTTTAACAATGGACAAGACCAATGCTTCTCTGGGTAGAGCCGAGGGTTTGAACTCTATCCGAGTGAACCACCCTAAGATGCTCAAAACAGGTTATGACCTCCACCAGTTAAGGGGAGATACAATCTTACTAGCACGTATAATTTACGAGATGGCTGTGGAATTCGGCGTGATCGAGGTATCGTGGAAAGAACACGGTCGCATACATTACCTGGAGCTTGATTCAGGCTGGCAGTGGAAAAATATGGGACATTGGGAGAACTGGCAGTTACTCTGCAACGGTTACGACAATTACTTTTTCCGAGAAGTAAATGCATACGAAGACGTACTGGTTAGTAGAATTAAAGATGCATGGCAGGAACTTCGAGAGGGGATGTTTTAGCGCCATTTGGGCAAAAATCTTTTATAGGTTGTTAACCAAGTATATAGGGAAATAAACAAGTGAATGATACACATGTCTAACGGAAACAATAACAGGCTCTGCGAAACCTTGACAGTGGATGACCTTACATCTGCCATCAAGAACTGCGTAGATGGACAGGAAATGCAGGATACGGCTGCGCGTTCCATGGCAGAACATGTTCTGAATTTTTTTGGGTACAGCGAAAGGATCATCGATAACATCTTAGAACAGGAAGATAGAGACGTGTTTTACATGCTGGAGGACGCAGGCTTACTTACCACTGAAAGAGAACAAACTACCCTCTACGATGGAAGGGAGTGGCGGATACATTACTGGCTTTTCCAGAAAGATAAGATCATAAAGTTGAAAAGTCAAAATACGGTTATACCTGACGACGGGAAAGACGCCAAAAGTGTTTATGACGATATACCGGAAGGTGTTTGGTCTTCTAGGATGGGCGTTGAAAATAAGTGAGTATTTATATATAAACGATTTTTTCCACCGGAGGCTGTATCAAATGATAGAAAAGGCGACTTTTGCCGCAGGATGTTTTTGGGGTGTTGAAGAAGCATTTAAACGAGTGCCCGGTGTCATTAAAACTCTAGTAGGCTATACTGGTGGAAATACATCTGATCCGGATTACTCTACGGTATGTCGAGGCAAGACAGGGCATGTGGAGGCATGCGAAGTGTTCTTCGATAACGAGATGATATCTTACGAAGAACTGCTGACCGTATTCTGGAACATCCATGATCCAACTCAGAAAGACCGTCAGGGTTACGACGTGGGTACGCAGTATCGTTCGGCGATATTTTATCATAACCATGAGCAGAAAAGAAAGGCGGAGAGTTCTAGGAAAAGGATAGAAGGAAATTTAAAAGAATCAGTGGCAACGGAAATACATCCTGCCGGGAGGTTTTGGGAGGCGGAGGCCGATCACCAGGATCATCTGGAGATCAATCCCCGGGGCTACTGTCATATCAACATGGCAAAGGTTGATAAGCTGATTGAAAATTTAAAGAGATGATGATGGGCCCGCCGAAATTTGAATTCGGGTACCGGCGTCCCGAACGCCGAAGGATGGACCAAGCTACCCCACGGGCCCTTGTTGGAACGGGGGTGCAAGAGAGGTGCTGGGATAAAAAAGTTATCTATTGTCCCTAGAACACGACCTCCATACCTGTACAATGACGGACCGCCTTGTTTCTCTCCTTACCCAGATAAAAAAGGTGTGACGAACACCTGCAGTCGGAACACCCGAAACCCCGTACCTCCGTCCCCAAAGGGGAGAGTCGGGATGCAAGTTCACACTCCATCTCTTGTGGACCATGGATTGCCATCGCCGAGAAATCCCAGGCATGGACCGAGAGATGATCGATGTGCCAGTGTATCTTCTTGTTTTTTTTAGTGTGCCTACGGAGTCTGGACTCCAAACCTTTTTGGGCGGAGCCGACATAGGCGTAATGGCCCTTTTTGAAATTCATCACTCCCAGGGCACCTATCTCGAGTTCCATGTTTTTTGGCATGTAAAAGAACAGCACATATATCCCGTTCATGTGTTTTTCAAATGAGGGGAAATTATAAGTATTTTTTTCGCCCTTATTATGAAAATGAAAAGAGTGTTGTTACCTGGGATCGCATTTGCTGCCGGAATCATATTGGTTGTAACGGCACTTCTCCAGGGAGAAGCCTCCGTCGCCCTTCTGCTCTTCATACCGATTCTTTACGGAGGGGGGTGGTTGTTGGGGCTGGGCATACTTCTGATAATGAGCTCCATCGTCCTCTGGTTCTTCATGCTGTCTCAAGAAGAAACACGCTCTGCTAAAGGCGAAAGCAAGTATGGTGGAGTGGTGTTCATAGGGCCCGTCCCCATCGTATTCGGCAGCGATACCAAGGTGACCAGGATCATGTTGTATGTTGGATTGGTGATAGCTGCACTGCTCTTTTTTACCTACGTTGTTCTGATATGGTAGCGAACACTTGTGTCCTTATGCAAATGTTTAAGTAAATGGTTTTAATCGTTATTTGAAAATGACAAGCCCTGAACAGGAACCCTTCGGTATAAAGAGCATAGTTGCCGACTTCAAGGTAGTGTTGAAATACAAGCAGTTGTCAGTCCTTTGTTTTGCCGTTTTTGTAAGCATGATAGGCTTCGGCCTCATAATGCCCTTCCTTCCCATATATGCAAGGGACTTCGGGGCTTCGAAGTCTCAGATCGGCCTTATGGTAGGTCTTTTCTCAATTGTAAAGATATTTACCGCACCCCTGGGCGGAAAGGCAGCCGATATGTACGGAAGGAAACCCATCATGGTAGGGGGTATGTGTCTTTATGTATTGGTGATGTTTCTTTTCGGAACCGCAGGCTCGGTGATGGAAGTAATGTTGTATCGGGCCGCTCAGGGTGCCGCATCAGGTTTGGTTTGGCCTGTGGCGATGGCATATATCGGGGATATAGTAAAGGAAGAGGACAGGGGAAAGGCCATGGGCATATATTCTGTTTCCTTTGCCAGCGGTAATGCAACGGGTCCCATATTAGGAGGGATCATCGCTAGTTATTACTCCCTTTCAGCCCCCTTCTTTTTCACATCCGCCTTGGCCGCCATCAGCGCAGTACTGCTGTATAGAGGAGTGGACGAATCCTTTGCCGGAACAAAAAGTGATGAAGCATATTCTGAAAGGAGAAGGATGCCATTTTCCTTCTTGAAGTTCAAATTGAAAAATATCACTCCACACCCAAAAACATTTCTTGGATTGACTCTGGGTTCTTTTACAGTATTTTTCGGGCTGGCTATGGTATGGCCGCTGCTCTCCCTTTTCGGCGATGAGGTGCTTCTACTATCCGACCTCCACATCGCAGGTATCTTCACCCTTATCGGTATAGTACAAATGATATTTATGTTCCCCGCAGGCACCCTATCGGATAGGATCGGAAGGAAAACTCTTATCGTGGCTGGAGGCTTGATATCGTCAGTCTTTGCAGGGATCATCGGCCTATCTACCAGTTATATCTTCATAATGAGTGCGGTGTCTCTGTACACCCTCGGAAGGGCCCTTGCAAGGCCGTCATTCCCCGCCTTTGTTACTTCTTTGACACCAACAAGGCACCGGGGAAAAGGCATGGGCGTTTACAACTTTGCACAAAACCTTGCCTTTGCCAGCGGTTCGTTCCTTAGCGGCGTTATCGCAGACATGGCCGGACTTCGAACGCCCTTCTTTATCGCGTTGGTGGTTGGCTTATTCGGGGTGCTTATCATATATATATTGGTGGATGAACCGGATCACATAGCCGAAAAGACGGTGATGTGACCTTTAAAGATACCCTTTCTTTTTATACTACGAGACCATGGTCCAAAACATGACGGACTTCATCGAGGGTACACTGAAAAAGATGGTAAAAATAAAAAGTGTTAGCTACGAGTCTATGGACGACATAATTGAATTCGTTGATGGTCTATTAACAGAGATAGGAGTAAAAACAAGGGTGATCACGGGAGAAAAACACGCTCCGGTCCTGATGGGAAGCCGGGGTGATAGGGGCGTGTGCTTCTCGGGGCACTTAGACACCGTACCCCTGGGAGACGGATGGACAAAGAAACAGGGGGAGATAGTTGACGGTAAGATGTACGGCAGGGGCGCCCTTGACATGAAGGGTCCCTGCGTATCCGTGATAGCCGCTGCAAGGAGGATGGTGGAGCAAGACATACCGTTCTCCGTAGTGTTCTCCACCGACGAGGAGGTGTCCATGGCTGGTGCCTATGCGGTGAGGAACGAACGTGAGATAACCGATGCCCCGGCGGTGGTGGTTTGCGAACCGACGGACATGCTGGTGGCCAACAGTGAAAAGGGAGTGTACCAGTTCGAGATCGTTGTCCGGGGAAAGAACGCCCACGCTAGCATGCCTGAGCTGGGTGAGAATGCACTTATGAAGCTTTTTCCCATGCTCGTGAAGATCGGCGCCAAGGGGAACGTACCCGCAGGAGACAAGCTGTCGTGCTGCGTTAACGTGATCAAAGGAGGTTCGGCCACCAACGTTATACCGGAAATCTGCAGGGCAGAGGTTGATGTGAGGTTCCCCTCAACCTACAATCGTGATTCGTTGAAGCAGTACCTCTTCAGTGATATCGAAGGGGACTACGAGCTGAACACCATACAGTACCTTGATTCCGTATTCATAGACGAAGGCAAGGAATGCATTCAAAACATGCTTGAATTATCAAAAACAGATACCTGGTCAGTACCCTACGGAACGGAGATGGTGATGTTCGGCAAGACCAACGAAAACACCTTCATCTTCGGACCGGGGGAGGTTCACTCGGCACATCAGCCCGACGAGTGGGTGGATCTGAAGGCATTGAGAGATGTGGTGGATATATACGTAGATTATGCACGATCCATGGGATGATCAACGTACTGCGATGTGGCCGTCGGCCCTGGGCTCAGTTCCGGCACAGTAAGCTTCGTCGGCTTTCAGTATGATCTGCCCCCTACCGAAATACCCTTTCAGTGGTGTGTAGTTTATACCGTGACCCCTTCTGTAAAGGCCTTGTACCACGTGTTCCGGCATGGATGGTTCCGTCAGCACCTTCCTTTCCTTTTCCCACATCCACCGGGGAGAATCAAGAGCCGCCTGGGGGTTCATTCCGAAGTCTATCATGTTGCTGACCACCTGTACGTGACCCTGGGGCTGCATGTGACCACCCATGACACCGAAGGGGCCCATGGGTGAACCGTTCAGGGTGATGAACCCGGGTATGATGGTATGGAAAGGTCTCTTGCCGGGTTCGAGTGAGTTGCTGTGTGACGGATCCAGTGAGAAGGACGTACCCCTGTTTTGCAGCGCTATGCCCGTCCCCGGTACCACCAGACCGGAGCCGAAACCCATGTAGTTGCTCTGTATGTAGGATACCATGTTACCCTG
>JAWOAU010000010.1:0-4471 GCA_046498385.1 Thermoplasmata archaeon
ACGAACGATGCTTACCAGCGATCCTGGACCTCCGCCCTCGCCCACTTCGCCGACTGCCTGGCCCACGACCTGCCGTTCGAGACCTCCGGGGACGACAACCTGCGCACCCTCCGGCTCGTTTTCGGCGCGTACGAATCGGCGGCGACCGGCCAGTCACTCGTCCTGCCCGGCGCTCATGGGGCATTTTGTCATCTCATAATTATATGCCCATGAATATCAAAAGGGACGAGGACTTTTCGGGCGAATTTTCCTTACTCTCTTCTCAACACTGCTCATGAAAATTGTAATCTCGATTTTTTCTACACCCTAATATGAATGCTTCTCGCCTGTACTGGTTCATCCTACTTTTCTAAGCCCCTCTTTGTAACGTTGGGAAAGAGAACGGTACAGTTCTTTATATTCAGTCCACATCTCTTTGAAATCGTCATCGACACTGCCGATCACCTTTGCGGGTGTCCCCACGGCGATCCCTTCATCGGAAACCTCTGTACGGCTCACTACCACTGCGCCTTCACCTACAACGCTCCATTTACCTACCTTTGCAAAATCGCTTACGATGGCGCCCATGCCGACAGTGGCATGGTCTTCTATATGTGCTCCGTGGATGACAGCGGCGTGGCCTATGGACACATAATTTCCTATCACGGTTTTTTCACCGGGTCTTGCGTGTATAACGCAATTTTCCTGCACATTGCTGTAATCGCCGATGATTATAGAACCATAATCACCTTTTATCCGAGCACCGGGTCCGATAAAACATTCCTTACCGATGGTTACATCTCCTATGATCTCCGATGATGAGCTCACATAGGCGCTCTCATCGACCTCAGGTATCCTTTTTTCAAAAGCGTAGATTGCCATGTTATCGGAGGATGACATGGAAGTATTTAAGTTAAATGAATCGGTTATCGCAGACGATATATTGAGCAGAACTGATGATAAATACGTTCTAGATACCTCGGCGATACTATCCGGGAAGGATGTTTCCCTGGACAAAGACATGTATATCCCTCCTTCGGTGATGGACGAGATAAAGAAGGGCGGTAGATGGTACAACAAACTGCAGCGATTGCTGGCCGGGGGGCTGAATATTGTAACACCCCCCGGACCCTATATAGTAGAGGTAACACAATGTGCCAAACACACCGGAGACTACCTGAGATTATCTTCTACCGACATAGAGGTATTGGCCCTGGCACTTCACCTTGAGGCCGTTGTGGTTACCGACGATTACTCCATACAAAATCTAGCCAAGGCATTGGGCATAAAGTTCAAAGGCCTGGCCGTGAAGGAGATAAAGAACGAATACAAATGGGGTTACCGGTGTGTCAAGTGCTACCGTTTGTACAAAGAACCGGTGGAAGATTGTTTGGTCTGCGGTGGAGAGGTAAAGACCACTAGACTGACTCGAGAGAGTTCATGATACGATCCGCCCGTTTTGAAATGCTCGACTGGCCTTCTCTGGGAGTAAAGTCTTTTACCTTTTCACATATAACTTCCATGTGCTCTTTACGCCTTTCGTTATTCAACGGCTTTTCACCCTGCAGCTTCTGCCCTCCTTCGTTGAAGCCTTCCGGGAAGTACCAGTCTTTGAACCAGGTGAAACCGTGTGAAAGCATAAGAAAGCCCATACGTGTTAAAGGGATTGGAACACCTACGTTCAACTCTCGGAGTGTTTCCTTATCCTCGGAGTACTCCACGAATATTTTACCACCGGGAGTTAAAGCCGACGAACACAGCTCGAGTAGTGAGTCTTCGATATCAGAGCTAAAAAACGGCCTTCCGAACAAAGAAGGTTCGATGGAAAACCATTCTATCCAGGGCGAGTAGTGCGGTGGTTCACCCTGGTATATGCCCATGTACATAACATCCGAGAAGCTGTTATCTTGTTTTGCCTCTAGCTTCAGGTAACAGTGTCCCCTGAGACGCCCTTCTGTTTGTTCGGCCGCTTTCAGTGATACCTCGTCAAACTTTATACCATCCTGTAATATTTGGACGATATCCTCTCTCATCCATTCACCAGATAATAAAGTCGGTTGTAACCATCGTGCTCGGGATAATATACTCGTTTTTCCTCTTCGATCTTAAAATATTTTTCAAGCAGTTCCCGGACCTGTTCGTCGGTGAGGTTCCACAGATAAAGGCCGTCCTCAAGAAAGAAGTCCTCGGATATTTCCTCAGCACCACTTTCTTTGTATTCCTCGGGGTCGTTGTAGTCGTTTAACTTGACCAGCAGCTTACCTCCGGGTTTTAATATGCGGGCGAAGTGCTCCAGCAGTTTATGAGAATCTTCCGGTAGAACGTTGTCCACTATGTTGAAGAGTACTCCGCCGTGGAAATCGTCATCCGGGATATTTTTTAAACTGTCTATGTTCCCTCTCTGAAACTTGTAAGGTATTTTACACTGATCCGCATACTTCTCGCACAGTTTGATGGCACCGGAGCTGAGGTCTATCCCCATGACGAAGGAAGCGTTTTTTACCGCCGCCCGGAGCAGAAACTTACCGCTGCCGCATCCGAAGTCTATGATCCTAGAATCCTGCTCGAGCATCCAATCCAATGCCTCCTCCATCCATGGATAGGGCAGGGGCTCAGAAGCATCGAAATCCGCGGGAAATTCGCTGAATACCTTGTCCCAAAATTCCATTGTACTTTCATAATCCGACATATGTATTACCTATACGACAATGCGTATAAAATCTTTGGTATCAGGAGCCTGTCAGGTTCTTAGTGACACTTGATCATTTCCTGATGATCCTTGATGGCATATAATATACTAGATGAATTTTCATGGATCGTGAAAATCTGTGAAATCACTAAACTTTTGGCAGCCCCCCATATGAAGAGCTTGAATATTGTATCTAATTTAAGAGGGACCTAGATATTTCCTCAATAAATTACGACCTCTGATCCCGATCAAACTTATCGGACTTCCCAGATGCTACTACCCTGAATAGGATAAAAGCTATGATTATAACGAAGACCACAGCAACTATGAGGAAGATAGACTTTCTTCCATCGTATCCTCTTCGGTATCCGAAGGCACGTCACTCGATTTACCCTTCTTGATCAAGAACAATGCCAACACTATGACCACGATCGCCACGATGGGCAGTACCCACATCAGCATACCTACACCCGTACTCTCACCATCCTCCACGACCACCGTCTCTGTGATATTGTGGAAAGTTATCTCGTAAGTCCCTTCACTCTTGAATGTGTGTATGAAGGACTTATTGGCCGTGTCTCCCGCCGGTACAATCAATTTGTACACCTCTTCACCGTCCATGTACACCGATATACCACCGCCGAGCTCACCAGCATTGTCGGCGCTTATGTTGATGGTGACCTCTAGCGGGGCTTCGCCGTCCTTGGGCTGCACGACCAGCTCCACATTCACCGGTATGAACTCGGGCTCGCCTGTTTCCACGGTAAACATCATATGTTCTTCGGCATCATTACCTTCAGTGTCAACGGCCCTGACGGTAACGTTGTGATGGCCGTTTCCCAACCCTTCGAAGGTGTGTGAGGTATCTAGGACCTTGTTTATCCATGCCCCGTCATTCAACCGTATCTCGTAGTGGCTTACAGGGTATGTCCCCTCCTGAACGGTCCATTCGATGGTAACGTCCGATGTGTCCATCGTTGCTCCGTCGTCCGGTGAAGTTATCACGACGGTTGGTGACATCACCTCCTCGAATTGTGCGGTGATCTCCATGTCATGGTCCATGGTCACATTTATCTGTTCGTCGGTACTTTCGTGGTCCCCGGTCCATCCAACAAAGTACCATCCGTCCGCGGGCATCGCCGTTACGGTGACCTCGGTGCCGGGTACATAAGAGTGGTTTCCTTCCTCAGGGTCCGTACTACCCTCACCTTCAACCTCGATCGTTAGTGAGTGTAGATCAAACACCACGTCTTCCTGCCAGCTCAGGAAAGGATATGTCTCGTGATCTACTATATTCCATATATAATCTGTGTCACGAGATTCGGTATCTGGGACATCTGTTATATCCCAGTCCGTATCGACGAACATAGAGAGAGCTATCATCTTGGCGGTGGTCTTGCCTGTTGCGTTGCCAGCTGTGTCAGTCTGCCCACTTGTTTCAACATCCCAAAAATTACCGCTCATCTCGTAATCTCCGCCGGTGTCAACGCTTCCGGCGAAGCCTTTGTTGGTTGGGTCGGAGGCATCTTCGTAATGAACGCTGCCCGTGGAGTAGCAGTTTATTATCTTTCCTTGAAAATAACGTCCGACGAAGCCGCCGAAGTCGGCGCTAGTTGAATCGGATTTGCGGGTTACGCTTCCGGTAGCATACGAGTTCTGTACAGTGCCTTCACTGTTCAATCCCACGAGCCCGCCTACTAGCCTGTCACCGCTCACGCTTCCGGTAGCATATGAATTATTAACCGTTCCATAGTTTCGTCCAACAAGCCCGCCTACTGCAACTTCTCCAGAGTTGTTTCCCGT
>JAWOAU010000009.1:0-16441 GCA_046498385.1 Thermoplasmata archaeon
AGTCGGAGCGGTTATCCTGCAGATCGGTGTGCAGCTCCGGGTTGGTGCGATAAATGAAATAGTCGGTACGGCGGTATCCGGTATGGCTCGCGGTGGCCGACATTGATCAACATCATCACCCGGCCCGGAGGGGGGGAACCCCGCTGGTGGGCCGAGGCTGACGGGGGCAGTTTCGGCGAACGCCGGCTCGCCCTCGGCGGCGAGGGCGGAGTGGGGAAGTTCGATTATTCGGCCCAGGTCTCCAACCGGGCCCTGGACGGCTGGCGGGAGAACAGCGATCTCTGGGAACTCGACGGCGGGGGAAGGATCGACTTCCAGGCGGAAGAGAATGTCAACCTGAAATGGGACGGCCACTACCACCGGGCCCGCTACGGCCTCCCCGGCGCCCTCCGGGAGAGCGACCTGGAGATCCACGGCCGGCGATACAGCCGTTATGTGGGTCCAGACGAGTTACGTTCATACCAAAATCCTTGAAAAAATTTTCAACCAAAAAGATGTCTTCCTCTCGTGGGTTCATAGGGGTCAAGATGACATTTTTGTTTGTCAGAGTAGAAACGCCTGATCCAAACATAGGATGAACTGAGCATACGTGATTGTGTTCCGACAAGCTAGCATATACTTCCTTTAGACCCGTTTTAAAGCTGCAGATATCGAATACTATCCTCTTTTCTTCCGAAGAAAAAGCACTCAACTCCATAATTAATTTTTTAGTTTCGTTCATGGGTGTGGAAATCATGATGTACTTGGAAGAGTGATAGAAGTTCTGCAAATCGTCGTAGACCATATACTGGCCGGGGTCGAGCCCTTTGGTATACACATTTATAGAGCATTTCTCGCTGAACTTTTCTGCAAATAACTTTCCCATCTTTCCGAATCCAACTATTCCTACTTTCACAGGTCATACCACCTTTTGTCTCCTCATGGGTCCTTTAGATTGAATACTTCCGGTCATAAACGGTGCAAGATCCGCCATCAAATCGTTGAAATCTTTAAATCTCAAACTCTGTTCCCCATCGCACAATGCCTCCTTTGGCCTTGGATGAACCTCTACCATTAGCCCATCGGCACCAACTGCAAGGGCAGCTTTGCTCAGCGGCTTGATAAATTCCCTTTCACCAGCTGCATGGGATGGATCCAATATTATAGGTAAATCTGTTTTCTTTTTGATCACTGGAACCGCAGATATATCAAACGTAAATCTTGTGGACTGTTCGAATGTCCTTATACCTCTTTCACATAGAATTACATCCTCATTGCCTTCACTTAAGATGTATTCAGCAGATTGGAGCCATTCATCTATGGTATTACCAAAACCTCGTTTGAGTAATACAGGATTACTCGTCTTTCCCACTTCCTTTAAAAGGTCAAAATTTTGTGAATTCCTTGCACCTATTTGGAGGATGTCAACGTATTCACGCATCATGGCAACCTTTCGGGGATCCATTATTTCACTTACGGTTGCCATATCATACCGCTCTCCAGCTTCCTTTAACCACTCCAACGCCTTTTCGCCGTGTCCTTGGAAGGAATATGGGGATGACCTTGGCTTGTAAGCACCACCTCTCAGCACATCGACTCCACTCTCGTTTAAAAATCTGGCAGTTTCCATCAATTGATCTCTGCTCTCGATTGAACACGGCCCTGCTATCAAAACAAAATCTCTACCAAATTTTACGCCTTTTACCGACAATATCTTCTCGTCAACAGTATCCATTTTACATCACACCTCAAGTTTTTCAATTATATCCAGAACCATTTTTCCATGGGAAGTTAAAGTTACGGGTTCGGGGTCATTTTTACTTCCATAGTTTATCAAATTCAAATCTCTTAAAATTCGCGCATTCAGTTTAAGCGTCGATAAAGGTGTATCTAGTTTATCACTTATTTCATTGAGTAAAGCGTTCAACGAGGAATTCCTACCATCAACACTCTTTAACAGTGTCTTTTGATTTTGGTTCAACGCTTTTAAGAACAGTTCTCGAAATACTGCCAGATGCCCCTCCTTTATTGCATCGTTCCGGGCAACAGATATTGGCGCGGTATCACGTCCCTCACGGTTTGTACTTCCAAATCCATGGTGATTCCTATGAGAACTGGACTTTGGAATATATAAACTATTGGACAGGTTAAATGAGCTGCATTCTTCATCTATCCCATCATCAAAACTCAATTTATTACCTCCTTGAATCGCTTCATTTTTTCTTCGAGAAATTCACCGGCCTCACTTCTATACTCCTCTATACATTCGATCAAAGCACTACCGATCACTACTCCATCCGCCCCGGCGGCCATTATCTCTTTAACATGCGAAGGTCTTGAGATGCCGAATCCCACGACAACAGGTTTAACACAATAATTCTTTGTTCGTTTTATTGCAGAGAATGTGAGTTCAGATATGCAGTGCTTGGAACCGGTAGTGTTAAAGTTAGAAACTAGATAAACAAAGCCGGACGCCCCGTCTATCTTCCTCAACCTCTTTTGGTCAGTGTTGGGAGCAGCCAAAAATGTGTTCTCAAGGCCGTGCTCTAAACAAGCACTTAGATACTCGTCACTTTCTTCTAAAGGGAGATCGACCACTATGGTAGCATCAACTCCCGCACAGGCCGCAGACCTCACAAAGCGCTCTACACCAAATACGTAAACTGGGTTATAATAGGTCATCAAGATTATAGGGGTGTCAGAAGTTTTCCTGAATGTTTCGACAATGTGTAACACGTCCTCCATGGATGTATTGCTTTCTAGAGCACGTTTTGTTGCATTCTGAATGGTGGGACCATCTGCCATAGGATCTGTGAACGGAATACCCAACTCGATGGCATCTGCATATTTATCTAACACTCTCAAAAATTTTAATGTGCTCTGTTTATCGGGGTCACCTGCGGTGATAAATGGAATCAGCGACTTACTTATCATTTTCCACACCTCTAACCGTTTCTATATCCTTGTCACCTCTGCCGGATAGGTTAACAACAATGACTTCATCCGACTCCATCTCAGAAGCTATATTCATCGCGTATGCTACCGCATGGGATGACTCCAAAGCGGGTATTATCCCCTCGGCTTTTGAAAGTCTTTTGAACGCTATTAAGGCTTGGACATCATCGATAATTACGTACCGAGCCTTTTTCTTGTCTTTATAATAAGCATGTTCAGGACCTACCCCGACATAGTCTAACCCAGGGGCAATGCTGTGTGTGTCCTTCATCCGCCCTAATTCGTCCTGAAGTAGATACGTCATCATCCCGTGGAGAACGCCCTTTGTACCCGAGGAAAGTGTGGCCGAATGTAATCCTGTATGTACGCCTTTACCTCCTGCCTCCACACCGATCAACTCTGTTTTAGTACCTGCGAAGGGATGAAATATTCCGATCGCATTACTACCGCCACCTACACAAGCGACAATTTTATCGGGTATTCTCCCTTCAGCGTCCTCGATCTGAGTCTTTAACTCATCACCGATTACGCTCTGAAAATCCCTCACCATCGTTGGGTATGGATGTGGACCTACTACAGAACCTATAAGATAGTGTGCGGTTTCGAAGGAACGCACCCAATCTCGGATGGCCTCATTGATAGCGTCCTTCAAAGTTCGGGATCCGGATTCCACCGGGATCACCTCCGCGCCGAGGAGCTCCATGCGATAAACGTTCTGCTTCTGCCGTTCCACATCCAAAGCACCCATGTAGACCTTGGTCTTCATCTTAAACAAGTTACCCGCCATGGCCGTGGCTATACCGTGTTGACCCGCTCCGGTCTCGGCTAATAAACAATCCTTTCCCATCTGTTTAGCGATGAAAGCCTGTCCCACGGTATTGTTTATCTTGTGTGCACCTCCGTGGAGTAGGTCTTCACGTTTAAGGTAGATCTTAGCTCCACCTACTTCTTGTGTTAGATTCTCAGCGAAATACAAGGGGGTGGGTCGTCCAGCGTATGTATTTAGGTGATAATTCAACTTACTCTTAAAATCAGAATCGTTTTTGATGTTATCATAAAATCGCTCAAGCTGTTCGATGGGTTCTACAAGTATCTCGGGAACGAATCTTCCTCCAAATTCACCGAATTTCATGTTTTCACCTTCTTTATAAATTCCTTTACCTTTATACTATCTTTACGGCCTTTCACAGATTCAACACCGGATGATACATGGACTGCGTAGGGATTTAGTTTTAAGGCTTGATGTACGTTATCCGGTGAAAGACCTCCCGCGACACCGAAACGCCCCTCGTGCTCTAGTAACGGCCTTAACACCGAGTAATCATAATCATGACCGAGCCCTCCTATTTTTCCCTCGTTAACGGGTTCCAGTAAAACTAAGTCAGCGCTATTTGCAAAACGTTTAAATTCATCTTTACCGACCTTCGGTAATCCTGTTTCAGGATCGACCAAAATGGTACTGATCACTTCGAAACCGGCCTCTTGTATTTCACCTATAGCATCATGGTCCACCCCATATACCTGTAAAGCATCCACCTTGGTGTACGTCCCACAGCGTATTATCTCTTGAACATCGCGGGAAAACGTGATCAAGGTGCTTGTTACTTCTTCCCCTACTTTTCCCACAGCTTTTTTTATGTGATCAAGGCTCAAATACCGGGAGCGGCCTTCGACATTGACAAAACCAAGTGCATCGGCGCCTAAGGAACTGCACAAAGCTGCATCATCCATAGATGTTATACCGCATATTTGAACAAGTGGTTTCATCCTAGGGCACCCCCGACATCAACCAATTCTCTCAACTTTTCACGGGGAGAGTCCGCTTTCATCATTGAAGAGCCTACGAGTACCGCATCTATACGCCCTTTGGACAATTCGTGTAAACGTCGTATGTCCTCGCCGGAACTCACTCCCGAAGCGCTGACCACGGCTATATCATCAGGGATGTTGCGGCAGATTTTTACACGTTCAAAATCGATTGATAGGTCGCCGTATATATCCCTGTTGTTTAGTGCTATGATCCTAGGATGAATCTTAAGGGCCGTTTTGAGTTCCCTGGAATTGCTTATCTCTACGAAGGGCTCCATGCCTAGAGCGTATCCCATACGGATGTGATCATATATGTTCCTGTCAAGGCACTTAAGAATCCTTATCATTAAAAGATATGAATCAGCACCATGCAGCATACATTCCACAAGATGAGGCATATCCAAGAAGAAGCCCTTGGCGAGTATCGGAAGGCCTGTTTTCTTTTTTACCATGGAAATTTGCTCAATTTTACCATTGAAATATTTAGGTTCCGTGAGAATAGATATGGCTTTACCACCCTCCTCTTCGTAGATCTTACAGAGGTTTGATATCTGCCGAACATCCCCCAGCCCACCATGATCAGGTGATGACAGCTTGATCTCAGGAATCACGCTGATTCCTTCATCTTGTTTCAGAGCGTTGAAAAGTTTCTCATCTCTTTTTGAAGCGTCGTTCAACTTCGAACGAACTATGTCTGCAACAACGGGACCTAGTTCGTCATCAAGGTCCATATTTACCACCCGCTTTTTGTGTATAACGAACCAAGGAATGCAGCTTTTCTTTGGCCCTGCCTGAATCGATGGTTTCCTCGGCAATTTTTATTCCCTCCGTGATGTCACCAACCAGGTCGGCAACGTAAAGGGAGGCACCTGCATTCAACAATACCGTATCTCGGGCAGGGCCATATTCTCCATCCAATACGGAATGGGCAATATCCACATTTTCATCTATGCTGTTGGCCCGGATGTCACGGAGGTCGACCTTACCGAGGCAAACATCTTCTGGATTCAGCGTGTACGAATAGACTAAACCGTCTTTTAGCTCCGTTATATTGTTTTTACCGGTCAAAGTCAATTCATCAAGACCGGAACCGTGTACCACCATGGCATGTTTTACACCAAATCTCATCAACACTTGAGCAAAAGGTACTGTTAGATTCTGGTCGTAAACACCGATGAGCTGGTGTTTAACTTCACCTGGATTAGACAGAGGTCCTATAAGGTTGAAAAGGGTCCTTATGCCTATCTCCTGCCGCGGGGTCAACGCATACTTCATGGCCAGGTGGAACCTTGGAGCAAACATGAAGCCGATCCCTACATCCTCGATACATCTTTCGACCTTTCTGGCGTTTAACTCAATATTTACACCCATGTACTCCATAAGGTCCGCTGAACCTGATTTACTTGAAACGCTTCTATTCCCGTGTTTAGCCACTGTAACACCGGCACCGGCCACGACCAAACTTGAAATCGTACTGATGTTGAACGTTCTCATATCATCTCCTCCGGTGCCGCACAGGTCCACTGCACCGGCAGGTACGGTTATTCTATTCGCCTTCTCTCTCATCACCTTTGCACATGCATAAATTTCCTCTACAGTCTCCCCCTTCATGCATAGAGCCGTCAAGAAACTCGATATCTGAGCATCCGATGCCCTGCCTTCCATTATCTCGCACATAGAGAGATATGTCTCGCTCTCAGAAAGGTCGTAACCAGCACTTACTTTTTTTATTGCTCCTTTGATCATACGTTCACCTCCAAAAATGATTTCAGTATATCCTTACCACATTCGTTCAACACGGACTCAGGGTGGAATTGTAATCCGTACAAAGGATAATCTCTATGCATTAGTGCCATTATCTCTTCCTCTTCAGTTTTTGCCATCACCATCAACTGTGACGGAAAACCGTCTTTGCTAACAATCAATGAATGGTATCTGACTGCTTTGAAAGTCGGTGGCAAACCTGTAAACAACCCGGCCATGTTGTTATAAACAGTACT
Source organism: Thermoplasmata archaeon (assembly GCA_046498385.1). Classification (GTDB taxonomy): domain Archaea; phylum Thermoplasmatota; class Thermoplasmata; order Halarchaeoplasmatales; family Halarchaeoplasmataceae; genus Halarchaeoplasma. The sequence continues at coordinate 6,744 of JAWOAU010000009.1, forward strand.
CTGTTTTCCATGAAGAAGCACTTTGGATCTTATGATCTTACCACCGAAAATATATGCTATGGCTTGGTGACCCAAACAAATTCCCAAAACCGGAACATGTGGACCAAGTTTCTCTATGATCTGCAGGGATACACCGGAGTTTTCAGGCCTGCCCGGACCGGGACCGATAACTATCTTGTCAGGGTTTATTTGTTGTACCTCTTCCAGGGATACATCGTTTCTAACAACTATGACATCACAACCTAGTTCTCCAAAGTACTGTACTAAGTTGTAAACAAAGGAATCATAGTTGTCCACAATCAATATTCTTTGCATCTATTCAACCTCCAACGCTTTTATCATGGCTCTCATCTTATTTTCAGTCTCCATAAACTCTTTTTCAGCCACGGAATCTTCAACTATACCCGCACCTGCTTGAACGTATGCGACATCATCCTTGGTGAAGATGCTTCTTATGGTTATAGCAAATTCCATGTTACCTGAAAAGTCGAAGTATCCCACCGCGCCCCCGTAAGGTCCCCTTCTTTCTACTTCTAATTCGTCGATGATCTCCATCGCCCTTATCTTTGGCGCACCAGTAACGGTACCAGCAGGGAAGCACGCCTTGAAAACGTCAAAACAATCCTTATCTTTCCTTAGATTGGCAGTTACATTTGAAACCATGTGCTGCACATGAGAGTATTTTTCAACACCCATGAGTTCGTCTACTTTGACGGACCCATATTCGGACACTTTTCCCATATCATTACGGTGAAGGTCCACAAGCATGAGATGTTCCGCCCTTTCCTTTTCATCCAACAGCATATTGATCTTGTATCTCTCGTCTATTTCGGGATCCATTGATCTCTTTCTGGTTCCCGCCAAGGGTCTAGTTGTTAGTTTTTTATCCTTTACCTTTACCAACATTTCAGGAGAAGAACCTATCAAATTAGTTTCCCCGAAATCTAAGAAAAATAGATATGGCGAAGGGTTGATATTTCTTAACCGTCGATATATATTTAATTGATCTCCACGGAACCTAGCTCTATTTCTCCTTGAAAGTACTACCTGATAGACCTCACCCTGGGATATGGATCTCTTTACCTTCGCAATAGATCTTTGAAAATCATCCTTTACGGTGTTAGATTCAACGCTATCCACTTTAAGGTCAACGACCATGGCACTATCCGGTTTAAATAGATCCGTGACATTTTCGTTCCGTTTATGAGATATCAGGTAGGTCTTTTTGTCTATGTGATTGAAACAGAGGATCTGAGCAGGTATCATGAAATGATAATCCGGTAGATTTAAGGTATCTTCCGTAGAATCCGGCAGGGATTCGAAAAAACGAACTATATCATAAGAAAAGTATCCGACCATACCTGAAGAAAAAGGCAAAAAATCAATTGTCCCTGCATCGAACTCGTAAAACTTTTTTCGTAGATATTCGTAGGAATTTTCAACTGTTTTTCTTTTCCCGTTATACTGAATTTCGTTCCCTTTCGCCTTGATATCGAATACAGAATCAAAACCAATGAAAGAGTGTTTTGCAAGTCTTTCAGGGCCCTCTATGGATTCCAACAAGAAACTATTAGCAGTGTATTTTTCCCTTATTCTCCCATATATATCTACAGGGGTTGAATTATCTAACTCCAATTCATTGACAGATGTCTTCAGGTTAGATGTTTTTCCTGCGGAGCCAAAGTAAATCCCTTTCTGTTATGTTCATGAAGTGTGTTAAAGGTAGTGCACTATTTAATACTTTTGTGTACGTTTTAGTACATCATTCCCACTAACACGTCATCTCTCTATCTGCATAACGATTGAACGGAGGGTTCAGAAACGAAGGAGCCTCTTTAACCGGTTGGTGCTCTATTATTCTGCTGATACACATATCAGAATCACTCAAACAACGAGTATATGTCTCCAGAGTCCAATGGATATCTCCGAGTTCTATCTCGGAGCCATCTCTAAAATACGTAAATCTGGGAAGATAGGTTTGTGATTCACGAGGTGTTCTGTATCATCAGGGAGAATGGATGTAGATCTGAGAATATCGACCGACCGGATTTTTTAAGGACCCTTGATATCTCTTTGAATATCTTTTCGACTTTGTAGATTTCGGAAAGCGTTTTTACCTCCAACAATTTGAAATCATATCCCCTAAGGTCCTGTATTACATATTCTAATAATCTGGAGCCAGTGCCTTTACTTGCTGTTTTTTGTAAATGGCCGTCCAGGACATCTCAGCCACATATTTGTTTTTTTGTTCTATGGTGATGAAACTAAATACACGGTTATTTTATATGCAGGTGTACAGTTCGTGGCTCACTAAGTCCTGTACCATCTTTTTGTGATTATCTTCGTTAAAGTACTCCGGTATCCCTCTGGCGAGTTCAAGGCAATCTTTGGTCTATTTATTATTCTTGAAAAAACCTATGTGTACTTTAGAAAAATGTTCCTTGGCTTTTTCGGTAACTGATACAACGTACTCTGTTTTACCTTCGGTATATTTAACCCTATCATTCGGATACACTTCGGATAATTTTCGCTTTAGTTCGTCGTATCGTTTTACTTCGTCGGAAAATTCCCTTAGATAATCTCTGAATAATAGCCGGTCCCATAGTTCAGAATTTTTTTCCACCATGTGGATATGATGTGTGCGTTCACCCCTTGGATTGCGCTTTATGAACCAAGCGTAGTACGGTGGTCGATTTCCTATCGTAGGTCTCCAAAAGTATTCGTAGCCTACTCCCTTTAGTATTGGTACTATATACCGCTTTACCTCTTCCAGACTTTTAACTTCTACCAGTATGTCGATGATGGGTTTTGCAGATAAATTAGGTACCGCCGTACTACCGAAATGTTCTATCCTTCTGACTTGTTCTTCAGGTAGTAAATCCCGTAAATATTTTGACTCCTCTCTGAACATTTCCTTCCACATAGGATCGTACGGTACTATGGATATCTCTTCTTTTACCAGTTCTTGGATCCGTTCTTTCAGTTTATCATTCATCGCTTTACCGCCGTCAATCGATCTAATTCGGCTTTCATCTTCGCTATAAACTCTTCATACTCTCTTTCGTCGTATATATCCGCTCTCCTTTTGTTGTAATCTATAGGCTGCCCGGGAAAGGGACCGTCCATGGTCCGGGGATACAGATGAAGGTGTAGGATAGTGTTTCCATGTATCTCATAGTTTATCTTCACGCAGCCAGTTACATTCTTTAAAGCTTCCGCGTAGAACTGTACGTCCTTCATGAAACCCAATAATTCGCGGTCTGTAAGATGGTAGAGTTCGACACCATGATATTTAGCAGTGGCATGACAGGTCCACTTGATACACTCTTCGGGCTCGGAATTGAGCCATGAGTGCTCTAATTCGTAGAGGTCTATCATACCTTCGGGCATCGGTTCCGCTTTGCAAACAGGGCAGTTCTCCGGTTCTGTCATCTCTTTCCATCTTTCGTGATCGTTATGAACCCAAGTTTGACAGTAAGAGATAAAAGGTGCTCTTAGTTAAGTTTTTTTATGCAAATAAAACTTACATCCCTAAGAGCAAGACATATTTAGCGGAAAAGAAAAACATACAATTCTTTTCCACAGCTAACTCATCACAAAACTAAGCTTCTCATACTTTGTGAATCGTTATAGAACCGAACAACAATATATCTTTTCCTATTGGAACAATCGTAACCGTGCAGAAGTATTACGAACGGTTAGGATTGTTTGATATATTTGGAAAACACAAGAGCCGTGGTAGAGATATCAATGCCTTGGTGGAGGCATTGGTGAGCTACAGGCTCACCGAGAATCAAAGCGTTACAAAGGCAGCAGATTGGATCAATCGTGATGAAGTATTGAATACATTTAGCTTGGAATCTTTTGAGCAGAGAACGCTTTACCGAACTCTTGAGATAATCGGTATGAACCGGGAAGAAATCATGGCAGACATTCAGGAGATACTGTTCGATATATTTGATTTTGAGCATACCGACATCAACATGGATTGGACCAGTTTTGTACTGTACGGAGATAAGTGTTCACTTGGAAAACATGGTTACAGCCGCGACCATAGACCCGATAAAAAACAGATAACAGTTGGTATCAGCGAACTCGCTGATCCGATAAACATCCCAATAGGGATGACTGTACGGGAAGGTAATGTTAACGATCAGGTTCATTTTGGAGATACATTTGATCAAGTTGAAGTTCGTTTAAGGAAAGGTTCTATGCTCGTGTTCGATCAGGGCGCTAATCGAAAAGAAAATCTTGAACGTATAGAGAATGCTGAACTCAAATACCTGACTGCTAGACAGTTGAACAAAAGCGACGAAAGTACATGGATCAAGAATTTTGATAGATCCAAAGCTAAGCTGGTTGATGAAAGGTATGGAATATACGCCCTCAAAAAGAGGTTTCCAAGCAGGATAAACTACCTTTATTTCTCAGAAGATCTATATGAACGACAGATGAAATCCAAAAGAAAAAAGGTTGAAAGACTGTTAAAAGAAGCCGAAAACTTACAGAGATCTATCGAGAATAACAGGGGATTACCAAAACGGTACAGGATAAACAATCCGTTGATAGATTGCGAATATTCGTATCAAACAAAGCTTGCTGCATTGAGTGATGAGGAGGCAAGAACTATCCTTAAAAAAGCATCGATAACGGGTAGAGAAGGGTTTTTTTGCCTTGTTTCAAACAAGGATTTGACAGAAAAAGAGGCTCTTGAGATATATAGGAAGAAAGACTCTATCGAAAAGATATTTCACTCGCTAAAAAACGAGATAAATATCAAACCGCTCAGGGTATGGTCAGAGCATTGTATTTACGGTGCTTTGATCGTTGGATTTCTAGCTCAATTATTCATCTCTTTGATACGTTTCGAGCACAATGATTTGAAGCATACTTCACCAAAATTCATCAAAATTTCGTTGATGAATTTGACAGTTACCGTTGAATTCGAAAAAACAAACAAGACAAGGTACATTTTTTCCAATTTTAACCCGATTTATCTATGAAACCATGTTTCATATATCGAATGAAAAACAGAGTTTTTCATGTAGATCTCAAGTAATTTTGGGCAAAAAACATACTATAACCTGATAAATCGGGGTCAAAAGACCCCGAAAAAAGACTTCTGTCAAATTCATTTTATTGAGAAATTAGCAAGAGCTAAGTGTCAAACTTGGGATACACCTCAGTTAAACTAATCATTAATCGAGCCGATAATTAAATTATAGGCGAAGAGTTGAAAGGTTTAAGCACTTTGGCAAGTTAGAGTTTGGCTTAGGAAAATAACGTTTTTGATGTTACCGCAATGATGTTTCTTTTCCAGTCTCTCTCTGTTTTCATCTTTTCCACCGAGATGAGTGCTTTTTCTTTAGAAATAAGACCTTTTTTGGATGCGAAATATAATAAATGAACGCTAAAGAAGCAAGTTATCTCATCCTCGAATCTCTTAACCGCGTTGATATCATCTGTAACTAATGGTGTATCGATCTCTTTACATATCTGGAATAATTCATCTTCCGCCACATCCTTCCTTTTACATTTTTTCATTTCTAATCTCTCAGATTCGGACAACCATATTTTTGCGATCTCTCCATCGTCATCTGTTATTTCTGAAATCTCCCTCAATTCTTCCAAAACCCCCTCTGAGATTATGATATTAAAATTATCAAAGATAAGGTCAAAAAGACCTGTATGGCCTAAAGAAATTAGAGCGGAAGTATCAATAGCAAAAGAGTTTTTCATCAATTTCACTTCTCTACTAACTTATCGATTTCCTTTTTTCCATCTTTCAGATGTTTTACAATGAATTTAACATCTTCAGATTCTGAACCAAGAAGTTCAGTAAGTTCTTCTTCGGATATGTGGCCCTTGGCATATTCCAAAGCGATAGCTTCTTTTAAATTAAGAGTTTCTTCCTTAACAGCGTGAGCTATTATATTTCTAAGCCATTCGCTCCTAGAAATGTGAAGCACTTTTGTGATCGCATCAATTTCTTGTAATAGATGTTCATTTAACCTAACGTTCACTTGAGTTGACATACCAATCGTTATACATTAGGTATTAAATGCTATAAATACCTTTTGTTAGAAAGCCCAACCCTAACTAGGTATGCCAAAGTGCTCTTTCAATTTCGTATATACTCCCAGTTATGCGAGTCGCTAGACCAAGGGATTTAAGGATTAAATCTCGTAGAGTTATTGTGTTGGGCAGGGGTCAGAGAAAAGTGAATTTGCGTTAAATATCGAGCTGAGAGGGATGTTTTGATTCCATGTTATATCTTTTTAAAAAATCTTTAGTTTTATCCTTTAGGTGATGATCATCAGCAGACCAGATTATATCACAGCCATGATTGATGGCACTTGCTACATGCAATGCATCACCAGCATAAAGGTTCAACTCAATTTCTACTTCTTTTGCTAGGAAAATAACATCATTAACATTAACATTTTTCAAGGCACCTATGTCGTAGAAATCATGTAAATTTTGGAAGGAATCTTCTATTTCATCTTTTGGAAAATTACTTTTTACTAAAGCTCTGACAGTTTCAAGAAGTCCATAATATGACATCACAAATTCAGTATCAAAGTTGATAACTCTGTCACGGATTCTTAGCGCTTCCTCACTAAAATCCTCTTCCTTTTTAAACCACTTTACAACCACACTTGCATCTAAGTATTCACTTATGCGTCTTCCTCTCGCCTTGAATCAAGTAGAGCTTTTGTCAAATCTCCTTCACCGTAATTCTCTTCTGCTATCTTATCGATTTTCTCTGCAATCTTCATTGCTTTGTATCTACGGATCAGAAGTCTAATCCCTTCGTTAACAGCTTCCGTTCTATTCCTAAATATCCCATGATCTACTAGGGAATCTATTTCATCTACGAGTGTGTTAGATGTTCTTATATTGAGTTGTGAGCTTGCCATTTTACAGCACCTTGTATTACATATGTAAAATCGATATTTATACTTGACGGTCTAAGTAAGCAAATTCTCTTTTCTCGAAGCAAGACCCCTATTGAGCCTACACAATAATTTCGCATAACGGACTGGGGTATGATGCGACGCCGATAGGCGCAAGGATTCGCTTGGTCGAATCCGCAGAGTTGTTTGAGCGTAGCGAAAACAATTTCGTATATACCCCTAGTTATACGCTCACGGTAGTGACGAGATTTTTAAGGATTAAAAATCGAAGCGTTCGCATCGTGTTAATTTTTTAAATGCTTATTTTTTTAAAGAGAACCCCCTCAATTAGGTTTTTACGAAGTTCCAGAAAAACTTATATGTATAACGCTACCATTACTAAATTGATTATAGATGGAAGCAACTGCAACTTCGGAAGAGAAAATTGAAAAAGAGCATTATTCGGAAGGAAAAAATGTTACGAAACCACTTGATATAGGTTATACTCGTATTTGCGACTGCAAAGGATCTAATATAAATTGTATGACTGCTAAAGAATGGGTAAAGGCCCAGATAGGAGTTTGGGAATTTTATTATGAAAAACGGGATGTTCGAGACAAAGAAAAACATCCTGCAGCATATCCAATATCTCTTTCATCTAAAGTTATAAAATTATTTACACATGAAGGTGAATTGGTCGTCGATCCATTTGTGGGAAGTGGAACAACACTTGTTTCTGCTCAGGATTTGAACAGAAACGCAGTTGGTTTTGATATCAATGAAGATTTCATAAAACTATGTGAATCTAGATTAGAGCAGTCAAGATTAACGGATCACACTAGAGAAAAAACAGAACAACTAGCAATCGAAGACGACGCAAGGAACGCTTACAAATATTTCAAAGATGAGCAAATTTCATTGTTAGTAACTTCTCCACCATATTCCAATTTATTAAACAGGAAGAGGAAAAATAAAAGCAGAAGGGGAAAGGAGAGAAAAAACGATCAATATATGAAAGTAGAACAATATAGCCAGAAAGAAAATGACTTAGGTATATTAAGCATAGAAAATTTCTCCGAAGCGATGGAGGAAATTTATGAAAAATTATTGCCCAAAATAAAGATAAAAGGTCATAATGTTATAAATGTCGCAGATATGTGGTGGAATAATAAAAGGATACCAATTCATATCTATGTAATCGATGCGATGGAAAATGCTGGATATGAATTAAGAAATACGATTATTTGGGATAGAACGAACATTGTTAATAATGTTGGAATCTTCGGGTGGCCATCAAATTATATCACGATGGGGACTACATTTGAATATATCCTTGATTTCTGGAGGCCTCCTGATGAGTAGAGTTCAGGAACTAAGGGATGAAGAGGATATAGAAATAATTGAAAGGACCTTAAAAAATCCGTTTGATAAAACATATTGGTTCTCTCGAATGTTAATCCAGTCTGATAGATATGGGGGAGTTGGAACAAAAAGCGATCTAATGATACAAAGTGCTGAAGTAATTACTGAGATGTATTCTAGAAAAGACGGTATAGATATTGAAACAGCGAAGGAAACAGTATTTGACCTGATTATTGGATCAAGGACAAAGGGAACAAAAATAAGAAAAGAAGCAGAGCAATTATGTCGCGATTTAAATCCAATGATTGAGGGCTGGGATGATCTATTGATACTAGGTCTAACAATGAAACACGTCATTACTCCGATAAGCAAAATGTTAGATGAAATTCCAAGTAGTGATGTAGAAATAGCCAAACCCATTGCTAAGGCGTATCTGGATAAATACGGAGAAAAAGGATTGGAAGATGTTATCGAGATATGGGACGACTTAGGCATGAAAGGTTGTATAAGTGTTGAAAGGGCCCAGATCGTAGAAGGTTTTGGTATTTTAAGAGAAATTTTGAGAAAAAAGGATTTCATCAAAAGCCAGGATGACATGGATTATGTTTTAACTACTTTTGTCCAAGAATTCGAGAGGAGAGCGGGACAAAAAAGAAAAGGGAGAGGTGGTAGAAGTTTAGAAGATGTTACAGGATTTATACTAAATTATTTTGACGTAACCGATATAGAATTAGTTCCTGAACATATAAGAGCAAGTTTAGAAGTCGATAAATTAGTAGAATGTGCCGATGGTTGGCATATCGCTATTTCATGTAAAAGAACATTTAGAGAAAGATGGAAACAATCATTCACTGAAAATATGGATACATTAGATGAGAATAAGATCAAGGGTATATGGCATCTTATTACATATGAAAGAGATTTATCAAGAAATAAAATAATCGAAATGGGAGAACATCGATGTATAATATATCTGCCTGATCATTCTGGATTGCTAAAAAGAGATGATGAAATAAAAAAATATGTAAGACCTATGAGTTCTTTTGTGGATGATATAAGAAAAGAGGTTGAATAAACTTAGAAACCCAAGTTTGACAGTAAGAGATAAAAGGTGCTCTTAGTTCCGTTCTTTTCATGCAAGTAAAACTAACATCCCTAAGAGCAAGACAGATTATGAAGAAAATAGAATGACTTCATTTTCTCCGAATAAATCATCACAAAATATGCACCATATACCATGTGAATCGTTATAAAACCGAACAACAATATATCTTTTCCGATTGGAACAATCGTAACCGTGCAGAAGTATTACGAACGGTTAGGATTGTTTGATATATTTAAAAAACATAAGAGCCGTGGTAGAGATATCAATGCCCTGGTTGAGGCATTGGTGAGCTACAGGCTCACCGAGAACCAAAGCATTACGAAAGCTGCAGATTG
>JAWOAU010000081.1:0-6726 GCA_046498385.1 Thermoplasmata archaeon
GACGCCTGATCATGCTAAAATTATCATTATCTCGTTATGGGATAACAAGGTGATTCGATAGACATTGATCGATTTCCGCTCAAAGGTGGTGGTAATTATCAAAAAAGATAATTAGGATTTTCAATCTTGATATAAATAAGATACTTCTTTATTTTACCCAGTACCTATTATATCCACATTTATAATTTAAAAATACGTGTTAGAAACTCTGTTTTACTCATTATCTTTATAGATAATCGTATCGTTGTTTATATATCACATAAGGTGTGTTTTTATTATCACATGAAAAAACCCTTGGAGGTTTAATAAAATGAATAGGCTAAGAAGGAAAGACGAGGAAGGCGCCATGGGTATTGGGACCCTGATCATCTTCATAGCGATGGTCTTAGTTGCAGCGGTAGCTGCAAGTGTCTTGATATCAACAGCGTTCGACCTGCAGGAACAGGCCAGGAGAACTGGACAAGAGGCCATCCTTGAAGTGTCCAGCTCATTTCTGGTACACGACAGGTACGGCTTGACCGACGACGCGACTAACAGTGAAATCGAAACGATAAAACTGAAGATAGGCCTAGCTGCCGGTGCAAACGGACAGGACCTGAACCAGACGGTCATACAGATACAGAGCGCAGATGGTGAGGTCAACTTGCTCGCTGCAGCAGATAATACAACTGCGGCAGATGGAACTCACTTTGGCTGGGATTCCATAATAAAGCAAGAAGGTGAAGATGGATCGCAATACGTCGATTCCGGTGATCTCTACGAGGTAACCTTAGACATAAGTGAAATAGGGGACATAGATAGTCTCGGAACCCAGGCACGGGTTGATATAAACATCATACCCAAGCACGGAACACCCTCATATGTACAGATAACGACCCCGCCGACCATAACGACCAAATACGTCCGTCTGTAAAACAAAAACCCTTTCCCACCTTTCTATTTTTTTATCGATCGTTGATGGAGTTATAGTTACTTAGATGTTAAAAAAAGGTGCGGGGTCTAACGCGTGGGTATTGGGACCCTTTTGAAATGCTAAGTCGAGGCTTTTTGAAGGAAAGACGTAACGACTTAGTCTATTTAACGCGGACCCCGCATATATAATATAGCGTTGTAATCCGATATAAAGCTTTTTGACAGAAGGAATATAGTCCTAACCTCATCCGTCCAATATTTCATGATTTTTCTTATAACTTTTTATCACTGAATACTCTCAATAATTACTCTCTGATGATCGAAACCGTGATTTTTTCAAATTGAATTTTGTTGATAATAGCTCAAAATCTTTTAATAGGGACACTAATAATAACGAGACCTTGTGTGGAGATAAAATCAGTGATGACAGGATAGCTAGCCTTGATAAAGAAAGGATCAACGTACTCCTTGTAGACGATGACACCGAGTTTTTAAAGGTGGAGAAGATATTTTTAGAAAGAGAGGACTCGAAATTCAACATCGAATTTGTGGATTCCGCTGAAGAGGCATTAAAGTATCTAGAGGAAAATCATATCGACGTGATAGTATCTGACTACATGATGCCAGATATGGATGGCCTTGCCTTCCTGCGGGAATTACGAGAGAAGCGACTTTACGATATCCCATTCATACTGATGACCGGACAGGGTAGAGAAGAGGTGGCCATTCACGCACTCAATCTTGGTGCTGAACGGTATCTACAAAAAGGCGGAGATCCGAAGTCTCGATTCGGCATACTAGCCAAGGCGATCGTACAGGAGGTGACACACCATCGAACTGAGAAATTACTGGAACTGACCAAACATTCCGTTGAAAAAGCTGATCTCAGTATTTATTGGATCGACAAAGATGGTAGATTCGTCTACGTGAACGATGCAGCCGTGAAACAGCTCGGTTATACGAAAGAAGAATTTCTAGATATGAACATATGGGACATCGATCCGAATTATCCGAAAGAAAGGAGAGAACGTGCTTGGAATGAGTTGAAGGAAAAGGGTAATGTCTCTATCGAAACCATACACCAAACGAAAGAGGGAAAAGAGTTTTTTGTCGCTGTAAACTGTAATCATACACAATACGAGGGTAGAGAACTGGAATTCGCCTTCGCCGAGGATATCGCCGAGCGAAAGCGGATGGAGAAAGAGATGATAGAAGCTCGGGATAGATATCAATCTCTGGTTGATAACCTACCCGGTATCACCTATCGCTGCAAGTACGACGAGAACTGGACCATGCAGTATATGAGCGATGCGGTAGATTCGATCATAGGGTATCCCGCCAGTGATTTTATACTGAATGAAGTCAGGACCTACGAAAGCGTGATCCATCAGGATGACACCGTTTTCGTCCAAAAAGAGATCAGGATGGCAGTTGAAGAAAGAAAACCGTGGGATATAAGATACAGGGTCGTCCACAAGGACGGGAACGTACGTTGGGTTCATGAACGAGGCAGGGCAGTTTTTGGAGAAGATGACGAGGTGAAACACCTTACTGGATTGATCCTAGATATCACCGAGCGAAAGCAAAATGAGGAGTTGCTCGGCACCCTATACGAAGAAACAAGCCGCGTGAACAGGTTGATGAGCGGACGTGAAGACCGCATCATAGAACTCAAGGAAGAGGTGAACAAACTATCGCAAGAGCTTGGCCGAGATACGGTATACAAAAGTGTGGAGGACTAGGGATGGGGAAACAAGCGAAAAAGCGGGATCCGTCTGAAGATATCAGAACAAGATGTCCTTCAACCGGATTACCGGTTGAAACCTTGCCGGAGTTCGTTGATGTCGATCTCAAAGACGGTTATCTCGTATCACTAAAAAAGATCGGTGACTCCATCTTGTATGGATGTGCAAAGGGTGATTTAGGAAACTATGACCAAGATCGATTCGAAGAGATGGTCGATGACTTTTGTGCCGCAATAGGTATAAAAATGCCCTACGTGCATATATACGATCTTAAATCAATCACCGGACGCTTGTCCTTTAGTACCATGAAAAGACAGATAGACTACTTCAATGAAAATCAGGAAACCTTGATCGGATTAGTCTTGATTGATGAGCCATCCTGGTTTAAACCTTTTATAACCCAGGGCCTGCGTCTTTTTGATCACAGATTCAAGGTTGTTACGGTCGAGAATTATGGCGATGCGGTAAAAGCAGCACGGGATATACTGGGAGGTGAGGTGGAAGACCGTCAAGGCACGTCCGTTGGATCGAACCTAGAATCTGATTGGAAGTATGACAACAAAGGGAGCATACTTGTTACTGCCGCGGAACTCGAAGAGCTCAGCGATGCTATATCTGCTTTGATGTGGGACAAATCTGAAAATACTGTGGGTATTTCCCCGGACAATCCTCTTGCCTATCTTTTAGAGTCCTTTGAACTTGTAAAGATGGAAATGGACGAGATGAATGAATGTGAGACGAGGAGGCAGGAAGAACGGTTCGAGGAATCCGAAAAAACCCGCAGACGACTGCTCAGTATCATGGAAGATGTAGATGCCGCAAAAACCGCTCTTGAAAAAGAAGAGGAGTCCAAGCGGATACTGCTGGACAACATCCAGACAATGGTGTGGTATCTCACTGATGAGACTACATACGGGGCGGTTAACAAGGCCCTTGCGGCCTTCAATGGATTGGATATCGAGGACATGGCCTTCAAAAGTCTACATGATATCCACCCCAAGGAGATAGTGGAATCCCGCAAGCAGTCAAATACGGAAGTGTTTGCATCTAAACAAACCGTTCATACCGAGGAGTGGGTACCGAATTCTTCCGGTGAAAAAAGATTGCTTGCTATTACAAAAAGTCCGAAATTACGTTCCGATGGTACAGTCGAATATGTGGTCTGCTCCGCAGATGATATCACCGAGCAAAAGCGGGCAGAGGAGCAACTGCGAGAGAATCTCCGTTTCCAGAAGTTAGTTTTAGAGATATCTTCTAGATTCGTACAGACCACCAAAGACAGTTTTGATGATGACGTTAATGAGATGCTTTCGATGATCGGAAACCATTTCGGCGTAGACCGCTCTTATCTTTTCCTTTTCTCCGACGACCTCAGTACCATGACCAATACACATGAGTGGTGTAACGAAAGTATCACTCCGCAGATGGATGTTATACAGGAACAACCGATAGACTCATTTCCCTGGTTCAAGGAACGTATATTCTCCGACGAGCTTGTTCATGTCCCCAACGTAAACGCACTTCCCGATGAAGCAAATACGGAGAAGGAAGAATTCATGCGTCAGAATATATTATCCCTGATATCGATACCTATCAGCTCCGCAGGCCAGACATTGGGCTTTATCGGATTCGATGCTGTTAGGGAACCCTACCGCTGGAGCGAAAATGAGATGCACAATCTAAGGCTCATCGCCAACAACACAGGCGATCTATTGTTGAAGATACGGTATGAGAAGGAGCTTGCTGATGCCAAGGAAGCTGCAGAGGAAGCGAATGAAGCAAAATCGGAATTCCTGGCCAACATGAGCCATGAGATAAGAACTCCTCTCAACGGGGTCATCGGCTTCACCGACCTTTTGAATGAAACTCCTTTGACCCCAGTTCAGCAGGAATATGTCAACAACACAAATGAATCGGGACATGCCCTTCTTGGTATCGTAAACGATATACTGGACTTTTCCAAGATCGAAGCGGGGATGCTCGAACTCGAGAAAATAAAAACTGATATGGTGGAACTATTTGAAACAAGTGTCGATATGATCAAGTACAGCACAGGCAAAAAAGGTCTCGAGATTTTGCTTGATATGGATCATACTATGCCGCGCTACGCCATGGTAGATCCCATCAGGCTCAAACAGATAATGGCCAATCTTCTAGGTAATGCGGTCAAATTTACGGAGAGCGGGGAGATAGAGTTGAAAGTGAAATACGAACCCCTAGACGACGGAGAAGGCAGGTTCAGCATATATATACGGGACACCGGCATAGGTATCTCGGAAGGGCAAAAGAAGAAACTTTTCAAGGCCTTCACCCAGGCCGATGGGTCGATCACACGGGAATACGGTGGCACCGGCCTCGGTCTTGTCATCTCGGATATGCTGGTTAAAAAGATGGGGGGTGAGATAAAGATCGACAGTAAATTGGGCGAGGGTTCGACTTTCTTCTTCGACCTTGTGACCCAGGTGGAAAACGGTGAAGAATTAGATACTTCTGCATTGGGAGACATCGAACGCTGTCTGGTCATAGATGATAACCGTAAACATCGCCAGATACTCGAAGGTATGCTGGAAAACTGGGGTATCGATTGTGTATCGTCTGAAAGCGGGACTGCGGTACTAGACCATATCCAAGGAGAGAATCGCTTTGACTTCGTGATCTGCGGCGAACACATGCCAGATACCGATGGGTTTGAAACCATTGAGATGATACGGAGTAAGTCCGAGTTAGATCCAGATAAACTGCCTATCATCCTTCTGAAGTCATATTACGATGAAGATGATGATGGAAAATACCATGAACTCGGATTTCGTTGCCGCCTGAACAAGCCCGTCAAAGCCGGTGAATTATTCCGGTCTATTCAAAGTACGCAAGATTCTGCAGAGTTCTCTGAAAAAACCCCGATAACCCTGGATGAACATGAGGAAGAAGGAACACCTGTAACCGAAAGTGTGAAGATCCTTCTGGCAGATGATAACGAGATGAACACTGAGATGATCAAGATCTTCCTACGCAAGCTGCTGCCCGAAGCAGCGTTCATCGAGGCTTCGAACGGTATAGAGGCAGTAAAGCTATATACGAAGGAGCGGCCCGACATGGTCTTTATGGATGTCCAGATGCCGGAGATAGATGGGATCACGGCTACTAAAAAGATACGACAGGCAGAAGAAGAGACCAGCTCTCACGTACCCATAGTCGCCCTGACCGCACATGCCTTGAAAGAAGATCTGGACAAATGTATTGAAGCAGGTATGGACGACTTTGTGACCAAACCGGTGCTAAGGGAAAAGCTGATCGAAGTACTCGAAAAGTACTTGGATGGATCTGATACCGATACCGTTAGCATGGATGTAGAGATGGCTGACCTTGACGATCTGTTCGAGGGTAATGACGAGTTTTTTACATTGATGCTAAAGGTAGCTCAAACATTTGCTGAGCAGCTTGACTCCTTGAAAGACGCAATCGAACAAGAAGATATAGAAAAAATAAAAATAGTAGTCCACAATATAAAAGGCTCTGCTTTGAACACGTGTTCACCGACCATGGCTGATATGACAGTCAACCTGAATGAAAATGCCGGGAACCTTTCAACTGCACAGTTACGTGAAAGGTATCATAATTTGAGAACAGCCTGGAAATTGATGTTCCGGGCCCTGGAACGATATAGTGAAAAGTCATCATAGAGTTTCTCTGATCACAAATCTTTATCCGAAGATTTTATGTTATTAAGTCAGAGGGAAGGCTGTCCATCTTGCATAGCTTGGGAGGATGATCGATATTTTTTCGCAAATCAATTTGACACGCTAACTACCCAGTTAATTCTTCCAAAAGATAACTAAGATTCAAAATTTTGCATTAGTAATTATCATGGATGATAATTAGAGTATCGAGCAAAATAAGTATGTCTATTAGTTAATACATCCCAGTGTTGATTTTTAACGGCTATTTTAACTGCTAAAACAAGATGAAATCACTTTATTTATTATTCTCTTAAAAGATAATAACGTCGATGTCTATATATCTGACGACTGCAATTATTAGTATAGAAATAGGAAAACATAGGTGAAAAACA
>JAWOAU010000027.1:0-31704 GCA_046498385.1 Thermoplasmata archaeon
CTGTGAAACGTCGTCGCTGAACAGTACCTGGGTCCCCTCGCCGAAGCGTTCAACAACGAGGTTCGACGGAGGTGCAGGCGGCAGTCCCTCTATCGTGAAAGCTGTGCTGGCATCCGTACCTGTACGTCCCGCGGTATCGCTAACACGAGCTCATACCATGCAGTCCGTGCTGTGCTCGTTGGGCACCGTCCACGAGTACGAGCCGGTATCCGGCAGGGCGGGTTCTATGGTCTGCCAAGTCCCGCCGCCGTCCACGCTGTAGTGCAGACCCACGTTATCTATGGGGTTATCACCCTGGGTCGCATTCCATGTGACGGATTCCAGATCACCAGCGGAGAATACCTCCCCGCCTTCCGGCCTCGTCAACGTTATCGCCGGCGGCTCTCCTACAGCGGGTTCCTGAACGGTATTTTCATTCTCCTCTTCCAAATCGTTGTTACCTACCGCGCGTACGACGTACCACCAGTATATATCATCGTCTTCTCCCACGTACTCATCGATGTACTGGTATGAGGCCGAGCCATCTGCGGTTGTTGTGTGTATTACCGCTCCTGGGTCCCACGGACCGTCGGAATGCTCCGCTCGGTATATGTTGTAATGACTGACTTCGGCGGGATCATCCAGGCTGGCATCCCAGGTGACCAGGTTATGCTCGGTACCACTTTCGTTGTACTGCGCAGTCAAAACCTCGACGGCATGATTGTAGATAAGGTCATGGTCCCTGAGCTCCTCCCACGTACTTCCATCCAGGCTTATCCATGCGTTGTCATCAACATGCTCGTCATATCTACCTAACGGTCTTGCATCTGCATCGGGATCTTCCAGTTCAAAGACAATCCAGTAATAACCACCGCCTATGTTCAGTGGTTCGGTCAGTGGTATCTCCACCCACTCGTTTGGCCCCGGGCTGTTGATCACTGCGGTTTCTCCCAGCAGCGTTCCCGGACTGGTCCCGCCGGCACCGTCGGAATAGATGAATCCCTGGACGTAATTAGCCTGGTCAAGAGCGTAGTATGCCACCTCCTTTATGATATCGGCCTGTATATTCTTCCTCATAGCTCCACGGAACACACCGCCACCTGTAAGACCGGTTGCCATGTCAGTAACCGTCCGATGCGGTTGGTTGTACAGGTATTCCCATTCATCCACCGTACCGTAGTGCTCCACATTTAGACTTCCGGGTGCAGCCGGTACGGTACCGATCATGGTGAAGGTACTGTCGCTTTCATTCCTTCCCCTTCGTCCCTCGGTATCCACTGCCTCAGCCCGTACCAGGCATTCGGTACTGTGCTCGTTTGGCACCGTCCACGAGTACGAGCCGGTATCCGGCAGGGCGAGTTCTATGGTTTCCCAGTTAGCACCTGCATCCACGCTGTAGAACAGGTCGATGTAGTCCACCGGGTCGTCTCCCTGGGTTGCACCCCACGTGATCGATTCGCTGTCACCTGCGTTGAAACTCTCGCCGCCATCCGGTCTGGTAACAGTGATCTCCGGCGGCTCTCCGACATCTTCCGAAACCCCGCCGCTGATAACAACTGCAAAGGGCTGTGTCCCTTCGGATACTTGGTGTGCCGAAACCCTCAGCTCATAGGCTCCCAACTGCACATTGTTTTCTCCTGGCAGCAACAAAATGTTCTCCTCGACGTTCAAACCATCAAACTCTCCGGTTCGCAAACCGTTCCATGGATTACTAGCTGGGTCTGGCTGTGAGTAACCGGGGTTGTAGCCTGTATAAGCGTTACCCGTGTATTTCGTGCCGTCCGGTGCGATCAGTTCTAGATCAAGGTCGTTCACGATGGCCGGATTGCTGGGGCTCGCACCGCTCGGACCTCGGTAGTCGCTCCATGCGAGTGTGGCTTCCATGGATTGACTGGTATCATCAACGGTGAAATCCATCGTCCAGGTTTCTCCGGTGGACAATGCGACGCTTTCTCCCCCTGAGTCATAACTGATCAGTTTTCTGGCATCGCCGTCGAAGTACATCACTCTATCAAGCATGCTTCTCCCATATCCTTGATCTCCGTTGGGATATCGGTTATCATTAGTGTATGCACCGGAACCGGTCATCTCCACTGCACCGTTTACTATGGTGGCCTTAACAAGGGCGTTGCTGGGGTTGAATCCATCGGCTGCATTTGCACTACCGGATGGATACCATCCTCCTTCGTAGTAATGCCTAACCTGTGCAACTTGACCTGCTTGGCCGGGTGTTGCCATACTCGTCCCAGACATGCTCGAATATCCACTAGTGGATCTGCTAGCGGATGTAACGCCTTGACCTATATGTACTATAGTGGGTTTTATCCTTCCATCGTCTGCATAACCACGGCTACTGAAAGATGCCATGTTGTTTTGGTTTGCGTAGTTAACTGCGGCACCTACACTTATGACGTTCTTTCCTTCCGATTGGGACGATAACGTGTTGGATCCAGAGCCATCGTTGGCCATGGCATACAGTATGTTATAGTCCTTGTAATCCCATATAAAGAGATCCGATGTTCTGGCACTTGTACCGTATCCGGATCCCCCGCCCCAGCTGTTGGTATGTACTCTGCTGCCACCGCTATAACTATTTCCATATGCTTGGTTGTACATGTCAGAAGGTACACTTAAACCACCTCCAGAAGTCCCGATGTCCTGGTGGATCAATCTTGCACCGATGGCGTTTCCATCACTACCACTGTATTCACCATAGGGTGGCGCATCTCCGAGTACGGAGCCTGTAACGTGAGAACCATGATAAACACCATCATTCAAATCGCCTCCTATCGAATAGTACGCTTGTACCTTACGATGATCGTCACCGAAGGAAACAGTGTCATACCACATCTCGTGACCTCCGCCGGTGGTATACAATTCACTGTCACAAACCGTGACAAGCTGTCCTTCTCCAGTTACTCCTTCCTGTGTCACTTTTCTGTCATTATAGGAATTCGTCTGGGTTATCCAGGTAGCATGATCGTTGTAGAATTCCAACCCAAAACCACCCAGCTCTATAGCATTTACATATGGTATTCTGGCAATATCTGGGATGATCTCTGGAGATGCCTTAACGGTCACACGATCCTCGGATGCGAACAGTGCTTCTCCTCCAAATTCCGCAATCTCGATCGCGGTTTGTAGGGACCGCTTATTGCCGAATATATGTACCTCCATCTCAACATCGCCTCTCTGATTCAGAAGGGCTTGATCGAACTTGTAGGCCGGCTGGTATACCCCAACCCAGTTGACGAAATCCAATTTCTCAACATCATTTCTGACTGCCGGGTCCATCTCCACGATGAAGTTGAACCGATTCCGGAATTCGTGGAGTGTAACCCCCATCTTTCGGACCTGCTCCTGCCATTCAGGCTTGATAGGGCCTATGAACTGGATGATGTAGAAACCGGTTTCTCCACGCGAGTATTCCTGGATCATCAGTTCTTCGGGTATGTCAGGTTCTCCGTTGAGGGTATCGAATGCATAAGAATGCAGTCCTACATGCCCCCGGTTCTCAAGGTTTTCAATTACATAACCTTGACCCCTCAGCAGGTTCTCTTTACTGGAAGAAGTCCTCACTAAGACAAAATTCTCGTACTCGTCCAGAACAGAGTACCCCGGTTCATTGAGCGGTCCCATATCCATACCGAGCTTATAAACGAGTATCACGGCTTCATCGTCTGCAGTGTGGAATGATATTCCGACCCCTACGGACACCGCCGATATCCCTATCAAAAAAGTTACTAGCACGGCCAATACATTTGTTTTTTTCATATTCATTTCTCCTCAAAAGCTTTTATTCCTCAACACGTTGGTATTGCTTTACAGTGCAGTACTAACAACATATTACCTGGTATAACAATATTCCGGTGTCATATATTCCCTCATGTTACTTCTACGCTGATGCAAAACCCGAGACTTTTTAATTCATTCGAAAATAGTCGTTGATCACCCTCCGATAAAACCACTGGCCCGATAGCTATCCGCAGCCAAGGTCAAAAATCCCGAAAATGATAAAAAGTGTCCAAGATCCGTACCAAAAATATTAATATATGCCTTAACCGTTGTTTGCTCGAATGAGAATCACACTCTTATTTGGACTAAGTGTCGAACATTCTTTACATTTCAAAACCGACAACGCCGCTCAGGAGGAGATCACATGCGTTTTAGAGAGGTAAAAAAGAAGGTAAATTTACTGGGCAGTCCCGGTGTAGGAAAGACGTCGATCATTCTTAGGTATGTTAAAGATGTTTTTGGTGAAAAGTACCTTAAGACTATCGGTACGAGTTTCTATACCAAAGATGTAGACGTGGTAGGTGCCAGTGTTAAGTTGATGATACAGGACGTCATGGGCGAAAAATCTTATGAAACCGTACATGAATCAACATTCAAATGGTCCTCCGGAGCGATCTTCGTTGCAGACGCAAGCCGGGAAGAAACCTTGAAGGACATACTTTCATACTGGGTTCCCAGATACAAACGTATAGCGGGATCCGAGAATCCCATTATGCTGGCAGTGAACAAGATGGATCTCGAGAACCGAGAAACATCTAAGGATTACGTGCTGAAAGAAGCATCTAATGATTTCACACATGTGTTTTTTACCTCTGCAAAGACAGGAGAAAGTATAGATTGCGCTTTCCGGGAACTAGCTTCAAGAGTGTTGTTCAATACTCCGAAAAAAGCGGAAAGTTTAGATGATTACCTATCAAAACAGACTCTAAAAACTCCCAACGATCTTTTGGCATGCTTATTTACTCTTTCATCCAGCTTGGACGGTCTGAATTATACCGAGCTTGAAAATTTGTTCGACGAATGCGGAATCGACAGATTTGAACTTGAGGAATCCCTTCCTGAAAAGAAAGTATTCACCTTTGTTGAAAAACTTGCAGAATGGTGCGTACTGGTAAATGATAAGGAGGGACACGACCACATAAAATCGTTATATAATCGGTATAAAAAAGAGCAAAACTGAGTCATGTACAAAAAGGGGATACTACATAAACTATATATCACTCCAGCTTTATATCTTTACCGGTGGTAATTGTTATTAGGATATGCAAGGAGCGAGTTACTCCCTTCATACATATCCGATACAAAACCCTCATCTATGAAAGGTGTCATTACGATGGGTAAGAACAAAGAGATGGTTGTACCGATTTCGATTTCCGTCCTTTTACTCATGCAACTCTTGGTCCAGGGTGCGGCATCGGATATCACTACGGACACATCATTAAACGAGGATGAATTCAACTTGACTAAGATGTATCTACGGGATGTTGAGATTTCCCCCCCTTACAAAGATTTGAACACGACCACGGGAATCCAAGGTACTTTGGACAACTGGACCGTCGAAGAGCCAGGCATGTATACCTTTGCACATAGTTGGGCAACTTCTCCCATGTTGGCGAACATATCAGTATCTGGTATATGGAACTTTACGATCCATGTTGAAAAACCTAACAATACATCTTTTAACCCACTACTCCGGGCGGATATTTACAACTTTGATGGTGCCGATGAAAAACTTATTCACCAGGGCATGACTAATATAAGCATAGATCAACCAGGTATAGCTGAATATAACTGGTCCGATGACGTTCCCGCTCCTGCGGTAGTTCAAACCGGTGATAGGATAGTGGTAAAGTTCGTTCTAGATGCATCACATGCGCCAGATGTTGAGTATATGGATCAACCGGATGAACTCACTATGGTGCTGGGAAATGTTACAGACTATCCTGAAAATGCCGGTAAGGGTGATTCGTTCACACTGAACGAGAGCACCGGGCAAAGCGTGAACGAAACAAGATATTTCAGGGGGATACAGAATGAAACTGGGGTTAACAACTTCACAGCATATCGCCTGGGAACAGAGCAATCCGAAAATGTGCAGCAATCCGATTCCATGATGACCGGCGGAGATTTTCACGCATGGGGCTTCAGGGCATGGGCGAGGCACGAAGACGGTAATGAGACGGAGCTCACTCCGGGACATGCTGTGGGAGTCGTTTTGAGAAGCGAAGCCGACGAAGGTTATCAGATCAATACATGGGACTGTCCTGAAACCCCGCTATCTTCAACGGATTCCGTGGTGGTAAGATTGTATCAGGATAGGGTGGTTTATCCCCCCGAAATGTTTGTTGCGGAGTTCACCACCGAACAACTGGGTGCATCACAGCTGGACGCCTCAGAATGGAGCATTCATTATTACACTCACAGAGGGGGTGCAGACTTTAATGGGGTGTATTGGGGTGATCATGATCACAGCACCAGGATCGAGGGATTCCAGTGGATCACGGCACAAGACGAAGGCTATGGATTGGATGCCCGTATGGAGGTACGGAACGTACCCATGGCGGAAACACATATCCTGGAGTACAAAATAGATACCGACCAACCGGAGTTCCAATTGTTAATATCCGATAACGGAGGTGTAACCTATGATATGCCCCTTCAGGATGAGGTATATGCAGGGGAATTCTCAAGGGTCCTAGACCTCAGCGAAATAAGCGACGGAACGGTTCACCTTCAGATCCGAGATAAAGGTATCAACGACACCCCTCAGAACTCGGTGGATATCGATTACATACGTGTGCGTACCTACGACAATATCTCGCTCTATTGGGATTACCCCGAGGAGGAGTATGCTAGTTATCTTGAGTTTTCCATAGATACCTTAGAACCTTCTTTGGACTACATTTCAATAGTTGATGGTCCCGCCGGGGATAACATAACGGATCAGTCCGTACATATAGGTTCCAGCATTATCGGTCATGCGGCAGGCTTCAATATGACCTACGGTTATTTAGGTGATATATACGTTAACTGGAACGTGGAAAATATGGGTGATGCCAGTGCTTATACCATACCGAAAGAAGGTTACAACAGTACGTTCTTCGCCAACGTTACCAGTGGAACCGCTCACTGGTATGCGAGTTATTTTAATGAGGGTGCCTGGTACAACGATTCTGTGACATTTTCCATATACGATCCCCCCCCTCCTGAGATAACAAATGTATCGGCCGTGCCGCCGGTACAATCGGCAGGAGAGCCTATCAATATCTCAAGTGATATAACCTCATATTTAGGACTAGCTGATGTAAGGATCAACATAACATATCCGGATGGCACGTATCATAATGCTAGTATGAATTCAGGTATCGGGGACAAATGGTATCTAAATAATATATATGGCGCATCCGGAATATACACATATTCTATACAAGCTGTTGATTTAGACGGCCGATGGGATGATTCAAGAGGACATACATTTGCAGTGGAACCTGCCGAGGCAAATCATTTTGTATTCGATGCGATACATTCACCGCAAATAGTCGGAGAGGCCTTTCAGATCAACATTTCTGCATACGATGAACACGGGAATTTGGCTACGGGCTACAGCGGCATTGCAGAACTCATAGATACCACCGGAACTTTGCAACCCTTGAATACTACCTCCTTCTTTGAAGGAAACTGGAGCGGTGAGGTTAGTATATCTCATCCACAGAACAACGCCACAATCACCGCCACTGATTCCGAAGATGATTTGTTGACGGGAGTCAGCAACGAGTTCGACGTGGTGCCCCTAGAGGGGGATCACATAGTAGTATCACCCCAAGATCATACTTTGACTGCAGGTGAAAGCGTCTCATACACCGCCGTTCTCTACGACAAATACGGTAACGAGATAGACGACGTTACCGCCGATACGACCTGGTCGATCGACGAGGATGCAGACGGCACTTGGGAGGCAAATGAGTACACCTCGGAGAGTACAGGTACATGGACGGTCACCGCAGACTATGATGATTTTACTGATTCCGTTAACTTGATCGTTGAACCCGCGGTCAGTGATCACATGGTCGTATCCCCCCAAGATCATACTTTGACTGCAGGTGAAAGCGTCTCATACACCGCCGTTCTCTACGACGAATACGGTAACGAGATAGACGACGTTACCGCCGATACGACCTGGTCGATCGACGAGGATGCAGACGGCACTTGGGAGGCAAATGAGTACACCTCGGAGACCGCAGGTACATGGACGGTCACCGCAGACTATGAAAGCATTTTACAAACGGTCGAGATAACCGTGCTCTCCGCCGGAGTGTCCCAGGTGCTCATTTATCCTGATATAGATCAGACCATAACTGCCGGAGAGACGGTTCACTTTAATGCAGAGGCCCTGGACGAATTCGATAATTTGATAACTTCTCTTGATACTGATTTCATATGGAGGAATACAGATAGTACCGGGTCGTTCTCGGAAACCGCAATCGGTGAGTATTACGTCACTGCAAGTTATGAGGATATAACCTCTTCCGTAGTTACGGTGACGGTAGAACCGGGGGAAGCGGTTTTCATGAATATCACCCCGAATAATGCCACCGTTCAGGCTGGTAGTATACAGGAATACTACGTTGATGCCTATGACGAATACGGGAATAAGTTTAACGTAACCGATTATACTGCTTTTACTATCGATAGCGGTGCAAAAGGAGCGTGGTTCGATAATATCTATTCCTCCGAGATAGCCAGCACATGGAACGTAACCGGTTTTTACAGAACGCTTACCGACACCGTTACTTTAACTGTGCGGCCGCCGAGTGTGGATTACATTGAGATATCTCCACCATCGTACAATCTAACTGCGGGTGATTCTTTGGGATATAATGCTACCGCCTACGACGAGTTCGGTAACAGGATAGGGGATGTAACCCTCTATACGGTTTGGAATATTGATGAAAAAGCGGGAGGTACATGGGTGGGTAATGAATACACTGCCGAGGTTGCCGGTTCTTGGATCGTTAACGGTACCTATGGGGATTCATATAGTAGTGCGGTGCTTTTAGTAGAACACGGCCCTGTCTCCGATATAGGGATAACCCCACAGAATATGACCATCGTGGCAGGTGCTACTGTAGAATATTCCGCAATATCTCTGGATGAATTCGGGAATCCGATCGATGATTTAACCAACGAGGTGCTGTGGAACATCGAATCCGGGGCAGAGGGGAGATGGAGTGACAACTTCTATACGTCATGGTCTACGGGAACGTGGACGGTGACGGCAAGTATGCATCCATATTCCGACACCGCCCTTCTTCATGTAGAATCCACTGATCTAGATCCCACCAAATTTGAGATATTTACAATCTCTGGAGATGGACAGGAACAGACAGCGGGTACCCGATTAGAGGAACCTCTTGTAGTCGAGGTTCGCGACGAATTCGGTACACCGGTGGGAATGGGTTGGAAAGTTTACTTTAACATAACAACCACTGGATTAAACGGAGACGGAAGGTTGAGTGAAGAGTCTCCGTTGCTAACCGACGAGGACGGTCGTGCTAAAGTATGGTTGACCTTGGACAGCGACCGCGGTGAGAACAACGTTACCGCCGGATTAAGTGATACCGATGAGTCAAAGCAAACTGTATTTACCGCCCTTGGCACCCTCCCTGAAATTGGTGTAGAATTATCCATTGACGTTGACCGGGCCACTCCGGGGGATATAATTGTGTACCGCCTCCAGATCGACAACGTTGGTACGGAGATATCATCTGATCTATGGTTAGCTTTCCAGATGGACGAAAAACTCTCGTATGTTAGCGACACGAGTGATGTAGAACCTTCTGAATTCGAAGGATTTTATACTTGGTACCTTACCGACATTGACGTCGGCATCCACCGTTTTGAAATCGTCTGCAGGGTCTCCGAGGAGGTTAGAGATAAACAGGTCATAAATACATACTTTACCTTGGAATATACGGATTCCCGGGGAAACGTTATGCCCAGTGTTGTATCCAACGATGTCTCTCTGGAGATAGATGCACCCCTATTGGATAAGATATATTGGCCGTGGCCTTTGATACCTATTATCCTCCTAATTATAGGTGCCGCTTGGCTTGTGTTCAAAAGGGTATATATCCAAGATGTTTTTCTTATCCATGAATCCGGTATGTTGTTGGCCCAAAGATCATCTCACCATGAATCAGGTATGGACGATGATCTTTTCAGCAGTATGCTAACAGCGATCCAGGACTTCATAAGAGACTCTTTCAAAGAAGAAGAAAACTACGGCATCAAACGACTGGAATTCGGTAATAAAAAAATACTCGTCGAAAAGGGGAAGTACACGTTCATAGCAGTCGTGTATAGAGGGCGTGTAGTTAGTTCTGTAGAACAAAAAATGCAGTTGGTGTTGAAGAAGATAGAAGAGGATTATGAGGACGACCTACGTAACTGGCTCGGGGACATCGATAGTGTAGAAGGCATAGACGTGTATTTGGAAAAGTTATTTTAATATGCAGGTCGATAGCCAGGACTGATATAATACTTTTCGAAGGGTTTATTAACCTGACTACGTTTTCAGTTTAAAAACTATTTAAGGCGATCCAAAAATGAAGTGGTATTTATGAACGGTCTGAAGATAGAGAACGTTGTGGCATCATCGTCCATGGAGAGAAAGATTGATTTAGAGGAGGCGTCAAGGGTACTTGAAGGTTCGGAGTATGATCCTGAAAAATTCCCCGGACTGGTTTTCAGAGTCAAAGAGCCAAAGACCGCTATATTACTCTTCACTAGCGGTAAAGTTGTGTGCACTGGTGGAAAGACCACTGAAGACGCTCGAAGCAGTGTTAATAAGGTAAAAGACCTGCTAAACGAGAGCGGTATCGAGGTAACAAGTGAGATAGAGGTAACCGTTCAGAACATAGTCGCATCCTATGGTTTGGGCGTGGATCTCAATTTGAACTCCGTCGCAATCACACTGGGGCTTGAGAGGGTTGAGTACGAGCCGGAGCAGTTTCCAGGACTTGTTTACAGACTACAACATTCGGATGTAGTATTATTGTTATTCGGCTCTGGAAACATGGTCTGTACCGGTGCCAAGGACATTGACGATCTTGAAGACGCTGTTGAGCATATCAAGGGTGAACTACGAGGTGCGGGGTTGATCCATTAAACCTGAACTGCCTATTTTCGATAACCACATCCACCTGCAGAGGCAGGGCGGATGTACCGATTCTGTGAAGAAATTTCGACGGGCCGGAGGTACACATCTTGTCTTATCCCACATGCCCTACTACGATATGAGGGACTGGGATGTAAAGGGATACGCACCCATCTATGATCGTACGCTGAGGATGGCGGAAGAGGCAAGACAAGGGACCGATGTAAAGGTATTCGTAACCCTGGGTCCATATCCCGTGGATATGCTGGCCCTGAAGGAGGGGGTTGGATTGAAAAAAGCCGAGGACATATTGATGGGAGGCATGGATCTGGCCGGAAAGTGCGTAGAGGAAGGTAAGGCGGTGGCCCTGGGAGAGATAGGCCGACCGCATTTTGAGGTATCCGAAGAAGTGATGGATGCGTCCAACAGGGTGATGCTCTACGGTATGGAATTGGCTGCTGATCTGTCCTGCCCGGTGATTCTCCACACCGAGAGTACCACCCCTGAAGTATGCCGTGAGATCGCCGGGATGGCAGACGAAGCGGGCTTGCCCCGTGACAAGGTGGTAAAGCACTACAGCCCACCCATGATCTTGGAGAAAGAAAATCACGGATTATTTCCGTCAGTACTGGCAAGTGAAAAAAATCTCAGAGCTGCCTTGGAAAAGGGAGATCGCTTTGTGATGGAGACCGATTATTTGGACGATCCGGCTCGACCCGGTGCGGTTTTGGGTATAAAAACGGTTCCCAAGAAGACTTTTAAACTTCATGAAGGAGGGGCACTGACGGAAAAAAACTGGCAGCGGATACATATACAAAATCCCAGCAAGCTCTATGATATAGACGTTGAGCTTTAGTTGTGAAATCGTAAGATTGATTAGTATGCCTTTTCGATATCCTTATCATGATCAGTGAATGCGAACCGGTAAAATTCCTAAACGAGTTTTTGTCTATAGACGATGTGGATGATGATGCGGTGAACGGTATTCAAGTAGATTCAACAGCATCCCCGGATAGGATCGCCTTTGCCGTCGATGCCCGAAGGGATGTGATTGAGAGAGCGGTTGATTTCGACTTGCTGGTCGTACACCACGGTCTATTCTGGGGTGATCTAGAAAAGGTAACCGGCCGGTTTTACGACTTGATATCCGCCTGCGTCAAGAATGATCTAGGGCTGTACTCCGCCCATCTGCCCTTGGATATACATCCCAAGATCGGGAATAATGTATTGCTTGCCGAGGCGGTAGGCGCCGTTCCCGAAGAAACGTTCATGGAGTACAGGGGAACGGAAGTGTGTTTGATGGCTTCCTTCGACGAACCGACATCGGTAGAAGATATATGTGACAGACTTGAAGGTGTTACCAAAGAAAAGGCCTTTGTTCATCTCCCGGATAAAAAAGTTCAAACCGCGGCGATCATGACCGGCAAGGGCGGCATAGCACTTTCCAGTGCCGATGAACTTGGGGCGGAGCTATTCATCACCGGCGAGAGATCGTATATGACTTACAACCTTGCAGTGGATTTAAAGATGCCGGTTATCTTCGGCGGCCACCACGCTACAGAAACCTTTGGCATCAAAGAGCTCATGATGGTTGTAGAGAATGAGTTCCATATTGACTGCAAATTCCTGGAAGCGTCTTCTCCTATCTGATCAATCCTGTGATACCACGGTAGCCAGCATGGTACATGCCCGGAATAGCTTGTAGTTATCCTCGTAATCGCCGGTGTCTATAACGAACTCCTTGGGACCGATCCTTTCAACCTCTGGTAGTAGCTCCAAATTATCCAGCTTTCCGGCGTCCTTGAAGAACATTCTGAATTCAATATCGTCGGTCTTGATTACCTTTCCTTCGTTTTTCAGTGAGTTCGCCACGGTTTCCCTTATCTCCTTTTTCACCATTTCGGGATGCCGGCACCTGGCACTGTATCTTCCGGTAGGTATCTTGGTCACTACATGGGGTATCTCCGAGTAAAGTTGCTTCGCCTCTCTCACCGCCTCGGCATCCCCGGATATAAAGAAAATCGGAACGTCGTACTCACCGGCCAGGAACGAGTTCATTGCAAATTCTCCCACCATCCTATCACCTATCATCAACTTGTCCACCACCATACCCGAGTAGGTGTGTGCAAGGGTACCGAAGCTGTGAGCGGAACTGTGGTATCCCACGTATCCAACTTTGTCTATACCGTGGTCCAATCCCTCCATCTGGGACAGTATCTTCGGTCTTCCGTAGAACAATTCTACCCTCTCGTCCATATCTTCTATCCTGATGTTCCGCATCTTGCCGTGCCCGTCGGTAACGAACACCTGTTCAGCCCCGGCATCGTAGGCCCCGACCGCCGCAGCGTTCGCCTCCACAGTCATCCTCTTTCTTGCATCGTCGTATTCCTTGGAATCCATGGCACCGTGTTTCACGGAAACCACGCCGGAGATCCCTTCTATATCAACCGAGAAAAGTACTTTCATGTTTTTTCACCTATCCTGTAATAAGGAGAGGCGGATATATGTTTTAGGGTACCGTTTTAGCAGGGAAGATTCAAGAGATCATTTGCCTTTGGGCGGTGATACTTCCTAATGCGATAAAATCTCGTGATTAGAAGTTTTTCTTCTTTATAGCCAAGAATAGATGTGTAAACCATTAAGGATGTGTGCGGGACTAACGTCCCCCTTTCCTCCGGAATCTAACGGTTTCCAGCGGATGTCACCTCTTTGTTAGGACGATAGATCTTCCACCATAATTGGTGAATGCTTAGATATTTTTAACGCTCTTTCCCTCTAAGTTTTTGGTTTTTATACATCTTTCATTTACTAAACATAGCTGTTCGAATATTGTTTAAAAAGATTTAAATAGTTTAAAAGTCACTAAGACATCAAGAGGTAATAATAATGCAAAGAGCAAAAAGAATAGTTGTTTTTATCGTGGTGTGTTCGTTGATTGCCAATGTAATACTTTTTATCCCCACCGCGAGTGCGGCTGATACCGGAGGGAAGTCCTATACCCTGAACAATCATGAACCGGATAACCAATACATACAAGTCCCTGGCGGAGGATGGTGGGATCCAGACGATAATATGCTGCCTAATAGGAACAAGATTACAGCTTACGGCCACTATACTGGAATAGCTCTTTTACCAGGAGATGGAGGGGGAGTCACAGGGGACTTTGATTTAGAGGTTTACGAAGATTACGATTTTGAAGAAGAGGTTGTATCGTCCTATAGAGGTCTAGGTAAGTTAGAAGCAGTGGTAGTCCAACAACCCGATTCGAATTCGGAGAGCGCATATTTTGTAAGGGTTTTGCCCTATCAAGGAGAAGGATATGATGCGAATAATGAAATGAATTATGTGATCGAATCGGACTCCCATTCGGGTGAATTATATGAGAATAATCCAGACGACGATCCTGGCCCCTTAGCCGTTGGTGAGACCCGACGCAGTGCGTTGATCGCTGGAGATGAGGGCGGAACTTTCTTTGGAGGTCAAGGAAACACTAACGGTGAACCTCCTCTCTTGAACGTTTATTCTTCATTTCTTTATGAAGGAGGGAGTTACGATCTTTCTATACCGTGGATTGATGAATCTAGCACACATCTGAGCTATCACATCGTTAGAGGAACTGCTGCAGTGCCTCAGGGTGCCCTAGCCAGCGGGGAGATACACGTAGATGGGGGATTAAATGAAGAGATAACTGACTTTACACCAGATGAAACAGGATGGTATGGGATCATGGTACTGAACCACAACCGAGATAATCCGGATTATCAGGAATATGATATACTTCTATCCGGTGGACATCAGGTGAATGCATATCCAAAAACGCAATTGGTAGCCCCGGGGATGGACACGATTTATGATATAGAAGTAATAGCTGAAGGTGCGGTACATCCTATAGATTTGGATTACCAATGGATTGGAGATGTACCGAATAACGTGAATGTGATTATTGAAACGGATACTATATACCCAGAAGGCAATACCATCGATGAAACATTTATCTCCGTTGAAACGGCAGATACCACCGACCCAGGTGAATACACATTGAGTATATCCGCACAATCAAGAGATGATGCAGGAACTGAAGATTATACCGAGGTCAAACTTATTGTTGAAGACCAAGAGAACTTCTACCTTGATGGCACACCTGATCACCAGAAAGTTGGGATCGGGGCAAACTTTGGTTATCAGATAGATGTGAGCGCGATAAATGGATTTGAAGACGATGTCGAACTATCTGTTATAGATGTATCACCACCCACTGCGGAATTAAGTTACGAATTTGAAGAAACTATATTGACTTCCCCTTATCCTAAGGAGACGACTTTGCATATTTATACCAGTACAGAGATCGAACCCAATATCTACGAGATCACAGTGGAAGGGGTAGGAGGAGGCCTACAGCATAACACTACGGTAGAATTAGAGGTGGTTCCAGGTATAGATGCAAGCATATTCTCACCTATGGAAAACGAACTTATTTCTGAGAGTTATACCTTTCAGGCGGATGCATCTTACACCGAAGGGGATATAATATCACTTGAGTTGACTTTCGGAGGGAATATGTCTAGCTTGGGAACAATTTCTACCTCCTATTCTACCGAGACGGGTTTATGGGAACGAGAAATCAATACTAAAGGCTATCCCGATGGTTTTTCGACAGTAAAAGCAACCGCTATAGCTGATGATGGAGCTTTGTACACCTCTGAATCGGTTATTTTTGAAACAACGAATACTCCTCCTAATCCTATAATAAAGCAGCCCCCAGATCACGAATATGTCACCGGCGTGATAGAAATAATGGTTGAAACGGATGAAAGAGTTAGCGAGGTGCGGTTTAGGATAGATGACCAGGCTTGGCAGCCCTTGACCGGAGGGCCGCCTGAGTGGAGTGCTGTATGGGACACCACCACTGTAAGCGACGGTATGCACGATATCACCGTGGAGGCGACTAATGAAGCTGGTCTTACCGGTCAATCCGGGACAAAGGTATATGTAGATAACAATCCTCCAGTTATAAACATAGTATCTCCCATAAACGACGAAACCGTACAAAGTCGATATACTTTTCAGGCGTTGGCTGAGGATACTGTTAGAGTAGAAAGGGTGAACCTAACGGTCTTTGGGTCAACTTCCTCCATGATATATAATGCGATTACCGGTTATTATGAGAGGTCCATCCGGACATCAACGGTTCCCGACGGGGACTATACCGCTTATATGCAGGCTTGGGATAGTGTTGGACACGAGAGTGAAAACCGGTCAGTAAGTTTCCAGGTTGCGAATACACCTCCTTCGATGACTATACTCTCCCCTGAGTCCGGAGAGACTCTACAAAGTACACATACTCTCATTGCAGAGGTAGAGAGTGATTTCTTGAAGAAAGTAGAATACAGAATAAACCAGGGTGGTTGGCAATCTATGGATTATGATGGAATTTCAGAGACATATTCCGCCGAATGGGATACAACCGTGGTATCCGACGGTTCTTACTCGATCACGTTCCGAGCCGTAGACGAAGTCGGGCACGTGACCGAAATAACCAGAGATGTTAAGGTAGATAACAACCCACCCGCCGGAACGATTATCGAACCCCTCGGCGGTGAGTTTATAAGCGGGACACATACGTTCAGAATCTCAGCGAGTGATGATTTGGGAGTATCTAGTGTAGTGATAAACGTTTTCGGTGAAGAATATACTGCATTCTACAACGAGGTAACAGGATATTATGAATACAGTGTCAATGTAGAACCTATAGCCGACGGAGATTATACCGTAAACGCCACTATCCAAGATTCGGCGGGGTGGACCTATACCACTGGAAATGTTGATTTTAAAGTAGATAATACCGTACCGGTTATTTCTATCGAAAATCCAGATCCAAATTCATATGTGGAAGGACATGTATCTATTGAGGCCGATGTTACAGAACTTTACCTAGATTCCGTTGAAGTAAGGATAGACGAAGGAGATTGGGACGAGATGGAAGAAAACGGTCTATGGATTTATGAATGGGATACTATGGGTTACAGCGAAGGAGAACATAAAATCAGTGTAAGGGCAACTGATGAATCCGGAAGGGCAAATATTCGAACGATTTATGTAATAGTGGACAACGAACTACCTACCGGATCTATAGTCTCTCCCAGCTCTGAGGCATACATAGAAGGAACGTACACGTTCCAGATCTCCGCTAGTGATGGCAATGGAGTACATAGTGTCGAGATAGATGTGTTTGATGCTACTCATGTTGCCGCATACAATCAAGGTACCGGTTTTTATGAGCACACCTTCAGGACCACTGCGGTTTCAGACGGTGTATATGACGCAAACGTTACAGTGACGGACAATTCCGGAAAGCAACTGACCCTTGGACCTATCACCTTTTTCGTAGATAATACCGATCCTTCCGTAGATATAATGAACCCGACACAGGGAGATTACGTTTCAGGGATAGTTGAAATAAACGCCGTAACTCACGACATTTTCCTGAAAGAAGTACACTATCGAATAAACGAAGGCGTCTGGAAAGAGATGGACATAGAAGATGAACATAATTCAACGGCCCTTTGGGATACGATGGATTACGACGAAGGGAATCATCGTATAGATGTTCGAGCGGTGGATGAGATCGGCAAGACCGCCATAGATTCCATAGATGTAATAGTGGACAACGAACTACCTACCGGATTCATAGCTTCACCCTACAGCGGTGAATACATTAATGGTGCCTTCACCTTCCAGGTTGCCGCCGAGGATGAGAACGGCATAGACCATGTTAGGGTGGAAGTTTTCAACGAAAATTACCTTGCAGAGTACAATACTGAAATAGGGATGTATGAAGTTATCGTTATAACAACCTCAGTGGAGGATGGATCTTATAATATTAACGCCACCATCGAAGATAACGCGGGACGGCAGACGGAATTGAGTGATCTTACTTTCCATGTGAACAATAACCACCCCACGTTAACCATAACAGAGCCAAAAATCGGAAACATATTAAGTGGAGATTCAGATGTAATAGTCGAGGCCGAAGACGAATTCTTATCTGAAGTGAGATATAGAGTCGATGACGGAGATTGGATAAACATGGAACATGCTCAGAACAGTACTTGGAGTGATGTTTTAGATACTTCGGCATATCCTGACGGTGAGCACATCCTGACCTTTGAATCCGTAGACAGTGGCGGTTTGAGCACTACTCAGGCCATAGAGGTGATATTCGATAATACAAAACCAAAGGGGAAAATAATTGCACCAATTGATGAAACCTTTGTGCAGGAAAGAGTAGACTTTATCGTCGATGCGGAAGATAGTGTCGGCGTTAGAGAAGTAATGATAAACTTCCTAGATGTCGATGATGAAAACGCATCAGATATCGGAGAAATCGGGACGCATGAAATGTATTACGATCACTCTCGAGGCACTTACGTTTTCGAAGTAGTTACTCATCGTTACACCGACGGCGTGGCTAGATTCAATGCCACCATTGTAAACATGGCCGGCTTCCGTACCTATCTTAACGAAGTTGAGTTTTTTATAGATAACGATCCTCCGGAGATTGCATACCAAGAGCCTGTTCAGGAACAATTCGTTTCTGAAATAGTTCAAATAACCGCCGAGGTAGATGATGGGCCCTATATACCGGAGGTAACGTACAGGGTTGACGAGCGTGCCTGGAATAGTATGGAAAGGGAAGGAAGCATCTGGAGTGCGGAATGGGATTCTACCACGATAGAAGACGGTGAACATACCATTACCATCAGAGCCAGAGACGACATAGGTCATGTAACCTTGAATTCGATCGAAGTCACAGTTGATAATCATGAACCTAAAATATCTATCCTGAACCCGGTTCAGAACGAATTCGTTGAAGGAGATCTAACCATCCAAATAGACGCTACTGACAGGGTTGGAATCGATTATGTCATGGTTGATATATTCTCATTGGTAAGAGAAGAACCTCATAAAGGACATTGGACTATAGAAGCAATCTATAATCCGAGTAGCGGCTATTATGAGGCCACTTTAGACACGAGTATTGAAGAGGAAGATGGTTATTGGAACGCAACCGCTTATACCAGGGACTTATCTGGTAAAATAAGTATAACCGAAACGGTACGGTTCCGTGTGGTTAACAATTATCCTGAGTTGACGATACATTCACCTCAGCACGGAGAATACGTTTCTGGAGATGTACTGATCAACGTAACCGTTGAGGATGCATTCCCCGGTCCCGCTTATTACAGCGTAAACGAAGGTGGCTGGAGACCCATAATCGTTCCATGGGACACCACAG
Organism: Thermoplasmata archaeon; assembly: GCA_046498385.1. GTDB lineage: Archaea > Thermoplasmatota > Thermoplasmata > Halarchaeoplasmatales > Halarchaeoplasmataceae > Halarchaeoplasma. Next base: position 19,227 of record JAWOAU010000027.1, read on the forward strand.
GACATTCCGATGGGGAGCATCGACTGGACATAAAGGCAACGGATCAGGCCGGAAACTCGGTAGTAAGAACAATAAGGGTCACGGTGATCAATACTGATCCGGAAGTAACGATAGTTAGCCCCATGTCCGACCAGTTTGTTGAGGGTTGGTTCCAGTTTAGAGTTAACGCTAGACATACTGTCAAAGTAGAAAGGGTAGAAGCCGAAATCTTTGAATCTACTCAAGAGCTCACCTACGATGCAGATAGCGGTTATTATGTATACGAATTAGATACCAGAAATCTTGACGATGGGACCTACAATTTAAGCGCTACGGTGATGGATCCCATAGGAAACATGGCCGAAACGGAAACCATATCCTTCCATATTGATAATAACTCACCAGTGATAGACATTCATTCACCCCGGAATGGAGAATATATTAGAGATATAGTTAAACTAAACGTCACGGTAGAGGATGAATTTTTACGGAATGTTATGTATTCCGTGGATGATACGGGCTTTGTTCCGATAACCGATGAACTCAATACCACTAGATTGAGTGATGGAGAGCACACCATAACCGTGAGAGCGACGGACCGAGCGGGGCATGTTACCGAGAGACAAGTAACTGTTATCGCAGATAACGTAGCTCCCTCCATACGTATGCAAAAGCCGAGGTTTGAAGAAGTTATCAGTGGTGTAGAGGAGCTCGAGGTGTTCGTGGACTCTGAAGTACTAAAAGTGACTATTGAATTCCCAGATATAGAAACTCCAGCTATACCTATGGAACGTACCACTGATCCAAATATCTTCAGCTACGTCCTTGACACAACTGATCTAACTAGAACGGATGGTAGTGGTGTGTTTCTGGCGATTGTTAGAGTTGAAGACCATGCCGGTAATGAGATGGATCGAGAGTTTGAGATAAACATAGATAATGAAGCTCCTAAAATCGACATGATCGAGCCAGTGGATTCACTGCTCAACAAAACAACGGTCGCAGGATCTACCACTTTCGGACTCAACGTTTCAAGCGTTTCTGCGGTAGAAAAAATTCAAATAAACATCGGCGGCGAAGGATGGCAGGACATGGTATTAGTGGAAAATGATACTTACAGATATATTTGGGATGCCGCTGAGGTAGAAGATGGAGACTATACTTATATCATAAGAACGGAAGATAGAGCAGGTAACGTGAAACAGTATTCAGGATCCGTTAGTGTCGACAATCCTACTGATTATTGGGCCGCATTCCAGAATAATCTTCCGGGCATATATTTCATTTTGATATTGATCCTGCTGATATTCTTAGTCTATCTCGGAAGAAAGGAAGTAAAACAGAGACTCAAAAGAGATGAAAAGGATGATGACGATAGCGAAAAAACAGGTTTCATGGCATCGCTTTTCAGAACGAAAAAAGAAAAGTCTAAGAAGGACGAGAAGAAAAAGGCCGCTAAACTAAAGAAAAAATCAAACAAAGATAAAAAGGATTTAACTAAACTGAGAATAAACTATGATATCAGGAAGAGATTGAACGAAGGAGGTATCTTAACCCTTTCCGAACTCACTGGGAAAACAGAAGAGGATCTGCTTAAAATCAAAGGGATCGGGAAGAAAGATAAGAACACTATCAAAGAAAAACTGAACGAACTTGGCTTGTCATTAAAGGATAAAAAAGATATAAAAAACAAAGAAAAGGGGAATGAAAAAGATCTAATGGGATCTGTCATGGATGCTGAGCTACCTTCGGATAAAGACTGAAGTGAGATGTCGTCAATGTCTCGGCTAGTAAAGATAAATATCTGTATCTACATCGTAGTTTTTGTTCTCTTTATATCAGTCGCTCTAGTATCAACAACAGGTGCCGGAGAAAACGATGTTTTAGAACATGAGCATAGGGTTGGCCCTTACTTTGATATGTTTTTGGAAGGTGATCGAGATAGAGTATGGCCTATACAGGAAAACCGACAACCTGACGAAATAGAGATGAGCTTGTCATTTCAGGCGACCGGCGAGAGGGCTCTTAAATTTGATCCACAGGATACTATCATGGTGGTCGATTTTTCACAGGGCTCAGCAACCTGGGACCCAGATCATGTACGAATAGAGGCAACACAGGCCTATGTCGAAAATATGGTCCCCCCCGATCGAGCAGGTGCTTTGAAATTGGCATCAAATGCAACTTTAATACACCCGCTCTCAGAGGACTACGAAAGTGTTAAAAAGAGTTTGAAGATGGCCCAAGAACCCGGTGGTAGGACAAATTACGAGGAAGCAATTTATAAAGCCGCGAAGGAGCTGATAGATAGAGGTGATCCTGACAAACAACGTATGCAGATCTTTCTATCGGACGGTTATCCCACTTACAACGTGACCGCAGAGACCATGGAGATGGTAAAGGAAAATAACATCACTATTGTAACCATCGGTATCGGAGAAGATGTTAACGAGCCACTCCTTCGTTGGATGGCAAATATAACCTCTGGCGAATACTATTATGTCCAAGATGCAGATCAGCTCGTTGAGACCTATCTCAAGATATCTGACCAGTTCTATACCAACGAAACTGGAAAGGATATAGTTGTTAGGTCTGAATTTGAGGACCATATACTGGTCAATACAAATACGTTCTCAATAACTCCGGATAACATCACCGGTTTTGGGGATCAAATCGTAGTCGAATGGATACTTTCCAAGACCATGCAACTTGGCGATAGCTGGGAAGTTAAGTTCAACATTAGTACAACAAAAAGGGGGCATCAATCGGTGTTCACCGACACCTCCGGATTATATTATACAAAGCCTTGGAACGAGGAAGCAAACTTCACTTCTTTACCCCCTCATACCATATATGGCATAATTCAAACCGCTGCGCCACCTCCTCCCCCACCTCCACCTCCTGCAGCAGCACCTCCTCCCCCACCTCCGGAAATATTCCCAATGCCTTCTCCACCTTTGGGCACCGCTTCTCTGGTTCCCCAGGCATCTTTACAACCTATAACCCAGACTACAGGATATCAAGCACTTTTCGCTCCTTTCATAGGCCTTGGTATAGGTGAAGCGTTGAAAGATAAAGCCGACATAAAACAGAAAGAGGGGATCAAGATGAGGGCGGGAAAAGATACAGAAGAAAAAGAAGAGAAAGAGCAAGGAACGAGCTTCGGACATATATTAAATAAAAGGAGATAGCCATGATTATCGATCGGGACATAAGGACAGGTAAAATGAACAGCTATTTAACAGGGTTTTTGCTTATAAGCATACTTTTAATCGGTGTGTTTTCTGGAGCCGCTACCGGTTTTATGGATGCGAGCGTTGGGGAAGTGAGGGAGGATGAAGGGATGTTCTATGAGATGTTCGAGTTGAGTTACACTCCTGATGGGCCGAATCCGGATGAGGGGGTCTGGGTGACAGTTGTGAGTAGGACCACGGAAAATATAACTGAAGCACATCTTTTATTTCAATACAGACAAGAAGGGCAAGAGAACTTCTCAAAGCCAGGTGGGATGGTGATGGATGAAGGAGAGAACAAAACTGTGAGAAACGGCTTGATCGATCCAGATTATCACGCCGCTGGAACCGAGGTTAGGTTCTGGGTAAACGCTACTTTTGACGAGATAGATTGGTACCGTTCTGATGATTACACATATACGGTAAGTGAAGAGGGCGGTTGGATTTCTGACGATTTTGATGATAATCTATTCCTTGATTTTGAACCTAAGAATCCGGAATCAAATCAATCCGTTAACATATTTCTGAGCAAAACTCAGCAGGCAGAGGAAGAAAACGTACAGATCAATTATGCCTTGGTGAGAGTAGCTATTGATCAGCCGGGTACCGGATCTCAAAATGCCACCTCTCCCTTTGAAGAAGAAAACGATAGATTGGTGGCTACTATACCTGCATATCCAGAGAACACCTCTGTCTCTTTTCACGTCGAAGCCACTGATGTTCATGATAATAGTATCTCCTCGGATGTGTTTAGTTATACGGTCACACCAGAAGAGCGGTTGATCCAACCCTTGATCATGGTTTATGATTCTTTGAATAGGGAATATGTAGATGGCTCAGAAGTACGCGTTGAGGACGTAGAAGGGAACGTAATATTTGAAGGTACCACTGAGGGGGGACAGATAATAGTAGGGGAGCCTCTCAGTGCAGGAACCTACACCATATTTGTTGAATATGAAGGAGAAACGGTATCAAGGAATATACAACTTACTGGTGATGAAGGCGAAGATGAAGCGACCTTTCAATTTGACATACCCGCTCAAAGTACCCTAGAACACGGTATGATCTCCTTTCCCCAAAAATCACTGTTAGTGGGTTTAATCGGCGCCATCTTAATTCCGCTGCTTTTCTTAGGTTGGATTTACAATAAGAAAGAAGAAAAAAAGATAGCTCTTGCCAAAGATGAACCGATTAAAAAGAGTTCATATAATCCGATGACGGAAAAGATATTTGAAAGATTGTTAAAAGAAACTTTGAATCCTGAATATTTGATACCCGCCGGATTCTTCTTACTTTCCGTCTTTGGTTTATTCTTTGCACCCTTTTATCCATGGTGGATGGTATTACTTCTCTCGACGGTAGTAGGTGCGGTAGCCTACAAATATCCATTAAACGCTCTTTTGATCTTAGCCCTTTTTGTCACTGGTGCCGCCGCCTATCAATCTCCGGAGTTTGGCCTAGTTTTCTTGGTTTTTTCGCTCCTCATCATGTTCGCATCCTTCTTCGATTGGCGTTTTGGCTTCCTGGTTTTTTCTATGGTGTTCCTAGCTAGATTCGGGGCCGTATATTTTGTACCCGTCATGTCGATGGTGCTGTTCACTCCGTTCTTGGCCATAATCTCGACGGCGGCCGCAGGTACATTTCTTGTAATGCTCTCGTCAACCGGTAATCTAGAGATTATCGGGCTGGTTACGGCTGTACCACATGAAACATCGTTCATGAGATTTGACAGACCGATAGTTTCGTCTTTTTCTCCCTCCTCTTTGGGTAGCGCACTGAGCAGCATCAGTGGTGCGAATGCCAACATAATAAATACAGTATTTTCAAACAACTTTGGAGCATCCATATTGCCGTTTTTCCAGATTCTTTTATGGTGTATTGCCATATATCTAATATCGTTAATGGTAGAAGCCAGGGGACCTACATTTAGGAAGGCAGGCATGTGGCTCAAATACCCCCTAAAAAAGGACTGGAAGATAACCGTATCCAGTTCTCTACTATTAGGTGCTTCGCCGGCAATAGGATTGTTCTACTTTGACTATATTACCGACATGACTAATTTTGATGCTTTATTTATTGCAGGGTTTTTAGTAGGAGGCATAGCTTTGGCATACGTAAGTCAAGGTCTAGGGTTCATGACCAAGAGCCTTTTCAGAGAATACTACCGTTCGCAATTAGGCATCTCAGAAATAGGTACTAGGATCGCCGATATGACCGATCTTGGAGAGACAGATTTTGGAAATGTAGGCGGACTAGAAGATGTGAAGGAAGACGTGAAAGAGAGTATACTTCTTCCGCTGCTCAGACCCGACATATCGGAAAAATTCGGTGTCGAACCTTCTAAAGGCGTACTGCTTTATGGCCCACCCGGCTGTGGTAAGACGTTGATGATGAAAGCACTGGCTACGGAGTTAGATGTGGAAATGATCAACGTAAAATGTGGAGATGTGATGTCTAGGTGGTACGGTGAGAGCGAAGAGAGCATGATGAAGTTGTTCAGATCCGCCAGGGAAAGAAAACCGTGCATAATCTTTTTTGACGAGATAGATGCGATCGCAAAGAAAAGAGATATGTATTCCGCCGACGACGTTACCCCAAGATTGCTTTCGCTATTATTATCTGAATTGGATGGAATGGATAGGGCCGAAGGGATCATAATGGTTGGTTCGACCAATAAACCCGAGATGATCGACCCCGCTCTGTTGAGACCGGGAAGGTTCGATAAGATCATCTATGTCTCTCCACCCAATAAGGAAGAACGAAAGGAGATATTGCGCATACACTTTAAAAGCAAACCCATCTCAAAAAATATAGATGTAGATAAAATTGCTAGAAAGATAGAAGGTTTTTCAGGTGCGGATATAGCTAATTTAGCGAAAGAAAGTGCTACGATGGCTATGAAAAGCTCACTTGTAAGTGGAAAGGTTAAGAAAATTACTGAGAATGAAATAAACAGGATATTGCGGAAAATCAATCCTAGCATCACCCCTTCGATGAAAGAGGAATACGAACGAGTAAGATCTAGGTACGAAAGAAAGATGCACGACGCAAAAAGACCGGAGACGGAAATAGGCATAAGTTTGGAAGATATTCCGGATCTCTCAGAGGCGAAAACCGTGCTTAGGGATGAGATTTTTATACCTCTTACGGAATCTGAAATGGTCGAGGAGTTTGATATTGCTGGAACCAAAAATATCCTCCTATATGGTCCGAGAGGTTGTCAGAAGCTCGACTTGATAAAAGCAGCCGGTAACGACGTAGGTATACCCATGATAGTTGTTTCAGGTAGAGAATTTAAAGAAGTAGTTTCAGAACAAGGAAGTGCGGCTGTTAAACAACTGTACAAGGAGATGAAAGATATAGCACCGTCTATTATAGTGATCTCGGATATCGAAAAGATAGCAAGTATGTCCTCTCCCAAATCATTGACCGCCCTGCTCAATCTTTTGGACGATTTGAAGGACGATAAAATGATGGCTTTGCTAGCTACGAGTGACTATCCCGATAAGATAGAAAACAACTTGTTTAAGAGGGGGAGATTCGACAAGATCATCCATATACCTGTACCGGACCTTGAGAGGAGAAAAGAATTGATGATCAAAAAACTAGAATCGATCCCCACTTCTGATGATTTAGATTACGATAAACTTGCGGAGCTAACACAAGGCTTTACCTTAGATGATATCAAAAGCTGTATAGAAGGGGGAAAAATTAAGGCCCTAAGCAGGAGGAAAACGAACGCAAAAATCACGCAAAAAATACTTGAGGAGGTTATCAAGGACACCTCTTCTTCACTTACAGAGGGCATGTTGGAATCATCTGAAAGGTTCAAAGAGGAGAGAGAGTAGATGAGAGATTACGCTCTCATATTTTTAGCGGTGTTGGGATTCATAATCCTTCTATCTTTAGGGACCTCGCCGATTTGGTCCTTAGTAATATTATCTCTTGTGATCGTCGGCTACATCGGTATCAAATACCCGGCGGGTAGGTCTGATTGGGATAACAATAAAAAAGAGACAATTTACCTTATCCTCACCCTTGCCACCATGTTATTGATAATTTATCTTTTGTATCTGGTTTTTACCATCATCACTTTTCCTTCGCTCGTGGTGATACTGATATGGGGTGCCGCAATAGGGATGGCCCTACTGTTCATTTTCTCGGTAATATATCCAAAAGGTGTTGGCAGTACATATTGATGTTGTAGAACAAACCAAGATTTGTTGAAAGATGATATAGGACTTGCGGAGGAACCAAGGCCTTCGCAGTGTGTATTGACAGATCATGATTCGCCCAAAGGGGAGGGTATAAATTATTTAACAGCCACATTAAATAATCCCATGGGTGATTCATATTTTGTTAGTTCGAATATTGTAAAACAAATCTTATAACCGTTGAATCACATTTATAGAAATAGACTGAGGGAATCTATGAAGGATCAAAAAAATAAGCATGAGAAATTAACAAGTGTTCGTCCGAACTTCTTAATTGTAGTTGTTTTATTGTTTGGATTGTTGATAGCTCCACTGTTTGAATCTTTCAACACTAGCGCGTTCTCGGTATCTGAGGAGGATGAAGGGAGTATTTTGTACTTTCCTGATGACATATATGATCCCATTGATCCTAGTCCCGTTATTCCTGATCCAAGTGATCTTAGTAGAAGGATAGGAGGATATCGGGAAGACAGTGTTGGTAGTTTTGTTTTCTTTGATGTTGTAGACGAAGGAATTGAAAATCATACTCATTATTACACGGAAGAGAAAATTGTATTGTTCAAAAGCATCAGTGTGGAAAATTTGGTAATATATGAACAAAAAACCGAAAGTTATCTGTATAATATAAAAAGCGATAGGGCCGACTTTCAAATTTACGATGATACGTCCGCAAAGATGAAGATCGATGTTAAACCATCAGCCGTCTTAGATGGAGAAGTATCTGTTAGTTTTGAAATAGATGAGGAAAATGCGGATATCATACCTATAGGGAACGAGGGGGTAAAGATCGATTACGGTGCTTTCACTGCAACTTTGGTACCCTACGGCCCCATGGAGGGGAGAATGGATATTACAGGGAGAAACGGCAGACCGACGCACATAACATTTACCGTGACGGAGGATACATTGCTCATATTCTGGATCGAAGACGAACGAATTTACGAAGATTTTAACATAAATGAAATGATGAGAGTCGGGATCATAGAAAAACAAATCGGTGGGAAAATAAGGGTTGAATCAGAAAATGAGCAGCCTTACCATATGTCAGTTATTTACGATGACATCAGTTTACTCGGTCGAGCATTAGATAACAGAACCCTCCATATGATGGTGTCCTCCCATACCCTGGGAGAAGAAGGAAATATCGTAGTTGCGGATTTATCCTCTACCGTGATGAACGTCACCTCTTTCGAAAAATTGAATGTGGCCTTTGATGGCGAACCAATTCCCGAAGTTGACAGTTACTCGGAGCTCACTGCCAAATCTAGTGAGGCAGCTTGTTTAATACTTAGGGGACGTGAAGGTGTTATGATCTTCGTAAATGTACCCCATTTTTCTACGCATAGCATCGTAATAGAAGGTATGATCGACATATCCGAAGCAGCTCTGGAAGAAAACTACCTAGGAGTTTATCTTTATTATATTCCCACTCTGGTCTTTTCAGGTGTAGCGGTGAGTTTTGGGTCTATTTATAAAATATATAAAGAGAAGATAGAAAAAACTATAAAAGATAAAAAGGATGATAGCGGGGAACGATTTAAGGGAAAAAAAGGACAGGAGAAAAAAGTCAAGAAGACAAATGAAATAGATTAAACCGCAGGGGACATATCACCTGTTTAGCTCCGTAGTCACCTGTAGGGACTATATCAGACCTGCGAAGTAAGCAAAGGCGACTATACTCACGAACCCGGATATCATGCCAAAAAATCCGGATAACTTACTCCCGTCATCCACGGCATCTTTCCCTATGACCATTGACACTAGTGCTAGCAATATGGAAAATGGATTTCCGGTGGTCGATGCCAGCATCGCAAGTGTACCGATGAGGGTGGCCACATCCATTTTTCTCCGAGAGGTTTCTTTCCCCCCTCAAGACGCTTTTCTTCTCGATAGGCGATGAAGGCGGTAAATGCTCCTATGGATATAGTAGTGAGCAGCTTGTTCATTTTTACGCATCCGATACCCGTTGAGAATATTTAATCTCTTTTGTCGGTTTATAAGCGGCATGCAGGGCCATGAGATAGGTGCACCTAATGTGATGGGCCATAGGAGCGAAACGATGACGATTGGATCATTGGGGTTATGTTCTACGGAGAACTACCTATACAAGATTGTATTACACATCTATGTATAGTTGGAAATGTGTGTAAGGTGACTGAAAAAGGTTTATCCACGAAAACCTCCTCTCTTTGAGGCGCAGAGTACGCAAAAATATTTCAAACATCTCATGATATTGAATGGTAAGAAGGATAAGGTGGAGGAGCTAGTGGAAACGCCGGAAGACGGGGAAAATATGGACGAGATATTAGAAAACGATCGATGATCTCTTGCGGTGATGATATCATATCGCTGTAACGCGGAAATCCTGATAACGCATGTTGTGTCCATTTACCGTATGTATCGACACTGAGTTAAAAAGAACTGCATCCGTAGTATCGAAGAAATTTGAATAAAATATAAATATTGATCATTCTATCTCTTTAAGCGAGAGGATACCTCTGAAGATAAACAAAATAACGATCATCTTGATTGCAGTAGTAGTGATCATCGGTTCCCTTTCGACCATGCTGATATTTGAGGGGAGCAAAAGAACGGACCCCAGTCAGGTGGTTTGGGAAAGTCCATTGTTTGAAGAATACGGTTTTAACCAACACAGTGGTTTTTTCATCTCCGATGGTGTCATCTACGGCGGGGCTATGGAAAGAAACTTCGGATTTCCAATTCAAGGCCAGGTGATAGCGGTTGACCTTGAAACCGACGAGTTACTTTGGAATCACAGCCACCATGTTCCTACAGGAAGTAGTTTGATTATCACTTCAGTACATGAGTCAGATGGCGTGGTTTACACCGGTAGTTATGATGGTATTTTGGTGGCGGCGGATGCCAGAACTGGTGAAAAGATCTGGAGTATCTCTAGGCGTGTAGGTAGGGATTGGAATGGTCAGATCGCATCCATCGACGTCTTCGAAGATATGGTCTTCACTGCCTCCCGGGATAAGAGTGTGGCCGCGACCCATGCAGAAACTGGTGAGCTATTGTGGAATCACACACATCACGACGGTGGTGTTAATTCAATCCAGTACTCGGATGGAGTGGTGTACAGTACATGCTTCGACGGTGATATCGTAGCTGCTGATCGTGATACGGGGGAGTTACTCTGGAGACGCTCACATGATCAAGGATGGTATTCTTCACTCTACGTTGAGGATGGTGTGTTGTACACCGGTTGCAGTGCAGGTGAATTGACTGCTTTTGATCTAGAACATGAGGAGTTCATTTGGAGGCAAACTCACCACTGCGAGATGATCCTTGGATTGCATAAAAATGATGGGATGATCTACAGTGGGGGATGGGACGGATACATTATAGCCTCCGATAGCAGTAACGGTGAAGAGATTTGGAGGCACAGGTATCAAAAGGAAAGAGACGGTCGTACGTACTGGGGTGAAATACTCACAGTCCAGGCTTGTGAAGGAAAGATCTACAGTTCGGATAGCCATGGTATCGTTATCGCGGTAGAATCGGAGGGGGGCCTGTTGTTGGGGATATCCCGTGCATCTGCTAATTTTTGGGATAATTACCAAGTACATCTTTTTGTTGTATTTATTATAACGATATTCATCATATGGTTCATGTTCGGAAAACCTAGAACATGGCAAGAACCGAGAAACCCGTAGTGGACAAAACCGCGGCGGCAAATCACCATGAAAAGATTATTAAGTACGTGAGGGATAATCCCTACATATGCCAATCGCTAACTTCGAGTTAAAATCTATCGACGCAGAGAGATTCACCGAGAAGGGCGCCAAACGCAAGAATATACGGGTCGACCACAACAGTTCTGTCACCCGTATGACCCAGGTGGACAAGAACAACTGTATCGTTGGGTTCAGATTCACAGCCAACTACAAAGGGATGGGTAGGATCGAGATAGAAGGACAGCTCACCTATACGGGTGATGTGCCCGATCTTGCTTCTTATTGGAACAAGGAGAACCAGATGCCTCCGGCCATAGCCAACGAAGTACATTCCACGGTTATATCGAACTGTATACCTGAAGCGGTTTTCATAGCTAGAGATCTCCAACTACCCCCGCCTATCCCTCTTCCTAAGGTGAATATACCCTCAAAGAAAGACGGAAAAAAGAAAAAGAGGAAAGGGGGAATGGAAGTAGCGTGAACTGTAAATGGTGCATAGAGAAGGGATATTGGTCTCCAGGGACGGTTGGACAAATACCGCCGCCATGGGGGCAGATATAGACGACGACCTGATACGGTTTAGGATCTTTCGCCCCTCTGATACCGCAGAGAATCTAAAGAAAAACAAACAATTCACCTTTTCTCTTACCGACGACCCTATAATTTTTTACAAGGCCGCTTTAACGGGATACAATTCACCACAACCAGAACTTCGGGAGGAGGAACTTATACACCGAGACATCTTCTACTATCCGAAAAAGGCGACCAGAGTGTTTTTCTGCGAGGTTTCATCAACACGGGAGGTATCAACGAGGGATGATTACGGAACCGCGGACATATTGGAGGTGAAAGCGGTTGTACTGGATACCCAAGGCGACGGCCCCTATATCGATAGAGACGATCCCCTGGTGGATGCCATGGTGCATGCCACCAGATATGCCATTGCAACCGGTGAAAGAAAGAAAGAACTAGAAGAAAGGATAGAGGGATTACTGGATGATCTGGAATCGCCCATCGCAAGGCGCATCAAAGAATGGATGGAGGCACATTCATGAAATTCGACCTTCATGTACATTCCGAACATTCTCCAGACTCTAACTCCTCCGTAAGGGACATTTTGAGAGTTGCCCGGAAAAAGGGTCTTCACGGTTTAGCCTTCATGGACCATAATACCATGGACGCCTACTGGGAGGCGGAAAGCACCTCATTGATAATCGTACCAGGGGTTGAGGTCAGCACGCCGGCAGGTCACGTTGGTGCTCTTGGTATCGAGGAGAGCATGGGCGAACAGCCCGACGTCAGGACCGCCATAAGGCGAATCCTGGAACTAAACGGACTACCGGTGGCGATGCAC